>NZ_JAYXBQ010000041.1:0-6959 GCF_039668335.1 Mycobacterium sp. SM3041
CGGGGTATGCGTGGATCAGCGCCGTCGTGAGCTTGGGCACGGCGTGCACCAGATGATGCTCGGCATCGTGGGCGATCTGGTGGGCCTGCGCCAGGCTCAGCTCGGGATCGAGGTCGAGTTCGACGTCGGCATGTAGGCGGTGACCCATCCACCGCATGCGCACGCTGTGCACCGACCGCACCCCCGGTTCGGCCGCCAGCGACTGCTCGGCGGTGTCGACGAGCGCCGGGTCGACGCCATCGAGCAAGCGGCGGAACACATCTCGCACCGCGGTGCGCAGCACGGCCAGGATCGCCACCGTGATGATCAACCCGGCGATCGGGTCCGCGAGCGGGTATCCGAGGGCCACTCCACCGGCGCCGAGCAAGACGGCCAATGACGTGAATCCGTCGGTGCGCGCGTGGATACCGTCCGCAACCAACGCCGCCGACCCGATCTGCCGCCCCACCCGGATGCGGTAGATCGCGACCGTTTCGTTGCCGAGAAAGCCGACGAGTCCGGCCAGCGCCACCCACCCGACGTGATCGATGACCTGCGGATGGATCAACCGCTGCACCGCCTCGTAGCCGGCGATGATCGCCGACAGGGTGATCATGCCGACCACGAACAACCCCGCCAGGTCCTCGACCCGGCCGAAGCCATAGGTGTAACGACGGGTTGCGGCCCTGGTGCCCAACGCAAATGCGATCCACAGCGGCACCGCGGTCAGGGCGTCGGAGAAGTTGTGGATCGTGTCGGCCGCCAGGGCCACCGAGCCCGACGCCACCACGATGGCGATCTGCACCACCGTGGTGAGGCCCAGCACCAGCAGGCTGATCTTCACCGCCCGGATACCGGCCGCGCTCGACTCGAGCGCGCCGTCCAGGCTGTCCGCCGCGTCATGGGAGTGGGGAGCGAACAGCCCTTTGACCGCGCCCCAGCCGCCGTGGTCGTGTCCATGACCGTGGTCGTGGTCGTGGTCGTGGTGATGGTGGTGGTGGCTGCTCATCGCCGACCACCCCTGCGCACGGCGGTGTCGGCGCCGAGGGTCCGCACGCCGGGGTCCTGACGATGATGCGCCGGCACGCCTGGACCCGCGTGTTCGGCGTTGTGCACGGCGTCGACCACCAACTGGCGCACATGCTCGTTCTCGAGGCTGTAGAAGATCGTCGTCCCGGCCCGTCGCGTCTGGACCAACCGCGCCATCCGCAGCTTCGCCAGATGCTGTGACACCGACGGCGCGGGCTTGCCGACGCGCTCGGCCAATTCATTGACCGACAGCTCACACGCGCTCAACGCCCACAACAGTTGGACGCGGGTCGGGTCGGCGAGCATCCGGAACACTTCCACCACCAGACGGACCTGGTCGTCGGCGAGCGGCGCCGGCACCTGGTTATCTGCATTCATACGCAGATAATAGACCATTGGCCGCCAGTCGACCTCGGGAGCGACGCTCAGCTGCCGCGGTCGACCATGTCGAACACCTTGACCGCATGCGAAAACGGCTGCGGGGTAACGCCGATGGGGCCGAACGGATGGTCCAGGGTGTAGATGACGTACAGCAGCAGCGACAACAGGATGGCGACCGCGCCGACGAGTACCGCGTGCGCGCGGGCGTTCTCCAGCCGCATAAAGCACGTCAGCAGGATCAGCACCGCCCCTCCGAAGATCAGGGCACCCCACAGCAGCGCCGGGATGCGCTGGTGGGAGTTGAGGATGCGCTCGCTGCGATCCGACGCCAGCACCGTCAGCTCGCTCAGGAACTGCGAATCGATCGGGCTCGCGCTCGACCCCGAACCATGCGTTCCCACAATGCGATACAGCTCGCTGAGCGCCGCACGGCCGTTGTTGCTGATGTCGGCGAATTCGTCCATGCCCCAGGCAGGTCCCTGAACCGCGGCGGCATACTTGCGCAACTGCTCACGAACCTGTGCCTGCTCCGGTTGCGGCATCGCGACGGTCTGGCGGTACAGCGTCGTCAACGTCGATGCCTCGTTGGCGACGTTCGTCTCAGCACTGAGGAACTGCTGCCAGCCGACGACCACCGTGAACCCCAGGAGCGCACCGTAGACCAGGCCGACGACGGTGAGGAACGGGGACAGGAACGAGTTCTGTTCCGGGCGCGCATCACGGGCGATGATGCGTCGCGTCACGAACACACAGCCGACCGCCACGCAGACCGCCCCGCCGACGACCAACGCCAGCATGAGCCACGCGCCGAACACCCCGAGATCACCCATAGTGGACCAAGCATGCCAAGCACGCCGAGGTGTTGCCAAGCAATCCCCGCAAACCGCCTAGAGGACAAAACCGCACAACACGACGCAGTTGTCCGGCACTCCGGCAACCTGCGGCGGTACCGGAACCGCGGGCTCGACGGCTACCGGCGGGACGTACGGCGTTCGGCCCTCGGGCACCCCCGCGGACGTATCGCTCTGGTTCTGTTTCTGGTTGACCGCGGGCGCATCCGACGCCGGCGCCGGCACAGCCACAGGCTCGGACGCCGGTGGAGGCGGACTGGGACTCGGCGGCGCTTGCACGGCCGGCGACACGGATACGTGAGCCGGCGCGGGCGCCGGCGATGGGCCGGCAGAGCCCAGAGGCATGGTCGCGACCAGAGCCGAAACCAGCACCATCGCCGCGAGCGACACCGGTGTCAGCCAAACCGGCTTCCCGGCAAGGCGTTTGGGACCAGGCTCGTCCACAGCTGCAGGAACGGCGTCGCGAACCGAGGCCAATGCGGCACCATGCGCAAGCGCCAGGAGCGACTCGGCCTCCGAGTCGACCCGAACGTGGTTCGACACCTCCACGGCGACGGGATGCACGTGCTCGTCCGTGCCGACGAGGACGAGCCGCTGCGGCCGGTGATCGAGTCGGCCGAGGACGTCGGCCAGCCAGCCGGCGGCACCGTCGGCATCCAGTCCCACCGCGACAGCAGCCCGAGGTTCGTCGGTGTCCGCAACGACGGCGCGACCTCGTAGCCCGCGCTCCACATCGGGCTCCAACACGCAGACGACGGTGTCGGCGTAGTCGGTCTCGGACACCAGCGCCGAGCCGGCCGATGCCAGCGGGATCGGCAGCAGTTCGACATCCAGCTCGGCCGGCAGTCCACTGAATCCGGCGACGTGATCGTCGGCGTCGGCGGTCCAAGTGACGGCGACCGAGCAGGCACGGCAGCCACGTTTGGCACCCTGCACGTAGATCCGGCGCACTGCGCCGGCCAGTTGAGCGCCGGACGAGTTCCCCTCTTCGAGGGAGACGGTCACGCTGTCGACCGCCTCGTCTCCCGACGCGAGCGTGATGCCTGCCATGGTTGCGGTGAGCGCAACACCGATCACAGCATCCATGGGCCACTCCTCGTAACTCGCCGCGTTTGCCGAATGCCTCGGCAATCGGTCAGCGCGTCACGCCCGCTCCATCAGAGGACGCTTCGACACCGGACGTACGCCCGGTTTGCCTGTACATCGTCTTTCGGGGTGAATCTTGTTTCCCATAGTGAAAAACACCACATTGGCGGATTAGCCAGAAATCTGCCTTGGCCGCACGCGGAAGGGGCCCGCCGGTAAGCGCCTCGACGCTACAACCGCACGGCGAGGTGGCGGCATCGATTTGCCGGCGCAGAAAATGTCGGCGGGGTCAATCCGCCTGCTACAGTCCGGCTATGCCGGGTGGTCGATCCGCCCGGAGTTGGCACTGTGGAAAGGAATACGGCAATGGTCTTCACCAAATCGGTCGCCCAGCGGGCGGTCGTAGCTGCCGCAGGAGCCGCCATGGCCGTCATGGCCGTCGCCCTGCCGATGTCGGGTCAGGCGATCGCCGCTCCGACGGCCCCCAACTGCACTCCCGCGGATCTGGCCGGGGTGGCTTCGGGTGTCGCTGCTGCCGCCTCCGCCTACCTGTTCACGCACCCGGACGTCAATGACTTCTACGGCAGCCTGCAGGGCAAGCCGCGCGATGAGGTCGCCAACGAGGTTCGCACCTTCTTCGACGCAAACCCGCAGGCGCACAACGAACTTCGGGCGATCCGTCAGCCCATGACCGATTTCCGTGAGCGCTGCGGCCTGGCGCAGCCCGACCGGCCGCTGCTGGGCGAATGATGTCCGCGCCACGCCCCCGCCGCCGGCTGATCGCCGCCGCATTGGCCGCGGCTGCCGTACCCGGATTGATCGCGATCGTCCCCGTGGGCACCGCCAATGCCGACGTCTGCTTCGGCGCCGGACGGCGCATCACGGTCAGCGGCTGCACCGACTTCGGCGCTGTCGCGCCGTACGCGCCGCCGCCGGCCTACTACGCGCCACTGCCCGAGGACATGCCGCCGCCACCGCCGCCCCCACCGGTTCAGGGTTGCGTCGGCTGGAACGGCCGCTGGGTCAGCGCCAACACCTGCCGCTGAGCGCGGCACCCGCCCCGGACCACGCCGGTCAGTACGCCCCTGCGGCCGCCGGCTGGTCCGCGGCGTCGGTGCGGCCACGCAAGGCCCAGTGCAGGCGCTTGGCCGCGGCCAGCGCGCCGCTGGGAGCGTGTGGCTGGCCGTAGTGAATGAGCAGTGTCACGCGCCGCCGGCCGGAAGCGATCGGCATGTTGGCATGCAGACTCCGATAGCCCCAAAACAGGTACACGTCACCGACATTCATGTCGACGACGGTCGGGCCGTGGCTGCGGCCGAGACTATCCAGGATCCGCTGCCGGAACGTCGCGCTCTGATGGACGATCTTCTCGAAGATGTTGACCATCACCGAACGGCGGAACGGCCGCTTGTTGAAGTAGCCCACCAACTCGCCCGAGCGACCCGGTTCTGCTTCGGGGATGAACAACGGGACCACCATCGTCACGACGCTGGCGTCGTAGTGGAACCACCAGGCATCGCCGTCGGCGTGTGGCCCGGCAACGATGCGCACCGCCGTACCGTCCATTTCATGGGCACGGTCCGGGAACCGCTGGCGGACGACATTGTCGAGAAATGCGCGCACCGAATCGCTGGCCATGAACGCGTGAATCGATTCCAGGTGCCCGTCCTGCGGCGATAGGACGAAATGGTCTTTCTCGCCGTACTCGGCCAACCAGCGGTCGATTTCCGCCCGGGATTCAAGCACCCAATCCCATTGCACTGCGTTTGCTACCCGAGCGACGCCGGTCGCGTCCAACTGGTGCGCCACATCGACGGGATCGCACGCGCTCATGTCAAATTCACACATTTGGACGGAAGTGTAGACAACCAGAGAACGTCGTTACCACGATTGCTGCGATTTGACATTTGCCCTGCAATGACCATGCAATTCGCGAGTCAAGAGAGCAATTCAGCAATCACGTAAATATTGCCGAATTACTGCACTTCAAGCCCAGTAACCGCGCACCGAGGGCGCGTTGCGTTACTGCTCGATGCGCGTGAGTCCGAGAACCGGAATCTTCCGCGTGGTTTTGCGCTGATATTCGGCGAAATTCTCGAAACGGCCGGCCTGCGTCGCGTAGACGCCGTCGCGTTCGGCGCCCTGCAGCTCGCGCACCCGAACCCTGTACTTGTCGGGCCCGATCTCGACCGCGACCTGCTCGGGATGGGCCAGCGCATTGTGGTACCAGGCCGAGCTCGTGTCCTTGCCGTTGTTGGAGGCGAAGACGTAGATCTCGTCGCCGTCCGACTTCTGGTAGGCCATCGGGTTCTGCCGCGGTTGGCCGGACTTGGCGCCGACGGTATGCAGGATCAGCATGTCGAACTGGGCGAACCAGCCGTCGACCACGCCGTTTTCGCGAATCTGCCTGATGACGTCGTTGTGGAAATCGGTCTCATCCCCGGAAGTGCTCATGTGCCCATCCTGCTGCCGCACGACCGCCTATGTCAATTAGATTGATATGTGGGCCGCCTCACGCGGCCGGTCGGTTGCGTCAACGGATCGTGGCCGCGGCCATCACCCCGCCGCCCAGCGACATGTACCCCCAGGGGGTATCATGGAGTCGACTCCCATACCGCTCGATTTCGACGATGAGGAACGACAACGATGGCCAGCGATTCCCACCACCATCCCGCCGACCACCACGGCGGACACGACCACGGCTCCCACCTGGATCATGCGCACCACGGCGGCGACATCAACGCCATGGCAGTCAGCGCGACCCTGCATTGCCTCACCGGCTGCGCCATCGGGGAGATCGTCGGCCTGATCATCGGCACGGCTCTGGGGTTGACGAACCTGGCGACCATCGGACTGGCCATCGCGCTGGCATTCGCCTTCGGCTACACCCTGTCGACACTGCCGCTGTTGAAAGCCGGGCTGGCGATCGGCACGGCGCTGAGCGTGGTCCTGGCTGCAGACACGCTGTCGATCGCGACGATGGAGATCGTCGACAACCTGGTCATGGCGGTGATCCCGGGCGCGATGAACGCCGGCCTGGTCAACCCGGTCTTCTGGATCGGGATGATGATCGCGCTGACCGTCGCCTTCTTCGCCGCCTACCCGGTAAACCGATACCTGCTGCAAAAAGGCAAAGGCCACGCACTGACGCACAAGTACCACGGAAGCGCCGGCTCCGACGTCACCGGAATTCGGCGCTTCATCCCCACGCTGAGTACGCCGACGCTGACCGCGGCGATCACCGCGTTCATGCTCGGCGGCTTGGTCGTCGCCGTCGCAGACCAGCTCGGCTCCCCCGACACCGCGCCGCACAGTCAAACATCGCCGGCCGCGCACGCGGCACCGTGACCGACATCAGAATCCCGATGCCACCGATACGGCGCGCGGCGTTTAGCATGAGTCGTCCCTATGGGTCCCTATCTCGGTAGGTGCCGCCCCCGTAGCTCAGGGGATAGAGCACGGCTCTCCTAAAGCCGGTGTCGCAGGTTCGAATCCTGCCGGGGGCACTTTTTCCGGTGTATTACGTCGGCTGATGGCTGACATTTCTCTGTCGGGTGATGCCTGACAGTGTTTCGGCTGATGCTTTACACCTGCTTCGGTTGATCCTTGACACTCCCTGAACGCGGGAGTTGA
>NZ_JAYXBQ010000042.1:0-188717 GCF_039668335.1 Mycobacterium sp. SM3041
CGGGTGTTCCGGTGGGTTGGGCCAGTTGTGGGTACCAGTGGGCGCCTTCGGGTTTGGTGATGTAGGTGTGCCCGGTGGGGGCGGTCCACACGACGGTGCCGTCGGGGAACTGTTGGTCCTGCCAAGGGTGGAAGGTTTTGAGCAGGTGGTGGAATCGGCACAGGCATTTGAGGTTTGACGGGTGCGTGGGCCCTGCGGGATAGGCGGTGGTGTGGTCGATGTCGCAGGCTTGGGCGGGCCGGTCGCAGCCGGGGAATCGGCAGGTCAGGTCGCGGCAGCGGACGAATTCGGCGAGTTTGGCCGAGGGCCGGTAGCGGGGTTCGGCCGCATCCGGTGGCAGGTCCACCTGGCGGATGGTCGCGTCGTCGGCCAGTCGGGCGACTTGGTCGGCGGGGATCTGCCCGTACCCGGGCAGGAACCCGGGAGCGCCGCCGTCCACTGCCTGCGGTGTGGCGATGACATGGATGACCGTCCGGGTGCCGACCGTCGGCGCCGGCAACTCGCCCGCGACCGCGGCGGCGGGGCAATCATCTTGCCCGCATTCGCAGCGCAGCCGGCCGCCGCGGGCCAGGGCGTCGATGGCGGCGGCCCGCCGCTGATCGTGGCTGCGCGGATCGTGCTTGCACACCCCGCGGGCCAGGTCATCGAGGGCGGCGTCGAGCACCGCGGCGGTCGCCGCATCCACGACACCGGTGACGCTGGCGGCGCCGGGGCCGCAGGCGCGGATGTCGAGGTAGCGGGCTTGTGACGGGGGTTTGGGTGGGTGCACACCGGCCTGGTCGGCGTTGGCGATGATCGCGTCGATGCGTTGTTCCATTTTCGGTTTCGACAATCGTCCCCAGGCCACGATCTTGGCGGCGAGGTCGGCGTCGACGCGTTGGGCGACGTCGTCGTCGATGATGAGGTCGGTGCGGGCGACGATCATCGCGACCATCACCGCATCGATCAGCCCTTTCGCATACACGGCGGCGACTTTGGGTAGGCGGGTGCGCAGCATCACCGCCCGGTCCACCTGGGCCTGTGCCCGTTTGCGGGACATCCCCAGCGCGGCGGCGACCTCCACGACCAGTCCGGCGTAGCCGTCGATCGCCCAGTACCGTTTTTCGATGTCGTCGTCGGGGGCTCGTAGCTCCCACAGGTCGCCGATCGCGGCCAGGCGGCGGGCGCCGGCGGCGTTCTCCTCGCGAGAGGCGAGGGTGATCGCGTCGACCGCCGCGGCCGCGGCGTGGGGATCACTATTTGTTTCGCTCATACGTTCGAATGTAGACCTGCCCACCGACAAGCCCAGGCGGTTGCCACAGTCTGGCATCGACGACGATGAGGACACCTAAACAGAAGAGCCCCAGCAAGATTGACGCCCGGGCGGGGATCGTCGACGGTTAGGGCAACTAGCCAACTCGGCCCGGCGAGAGGCGCCGATCCCCGACGGTTAGGACGACTGGTCAACGACGCGGCGCAGTAGCAGCGATTAGTCAACCTAACCGTCGAGGGTCCGACACCCGCCCCCGAGAACTACGGGTGCCGAAGCGACCCGGGTCGTGTGAGCCATCCAAGGACAACTAGTTGATCTAACCGTCGACGATCAGAGGCTCCCGTCAGAGAACCAGGGCGCGTGCCCCTCGATAGACAGCTAGCCCACCTAACCGTCGACGATCCCCGGCACCGCCGCCATGGGAGGAGGTAGGACCGACAATCCCGTCCGCGGTTTACCCAGCTCACCTAACCGTCGAGGGTGCATTGCCGGGCCTGCGAAACCCGGCATGGACGACGCGCCGCGGAATTAGAGTCAGGTACACCCGCCGGACCGGCAAAGGAGTGCCCATGACAACCACCGCTCCCATCGACGTCCTGGTCATCGGCGCCGGTATTTCCGGCATCGGAATGGCGTATCACCTCAAGCATTTTCGCCCGGGTACGTCGTTCGTGGTCCTGGAGGGACGAGACGCGATCGGCGGCACCTGGAGCCTGCACCAGTACCCGGGTATCCGGTCCGACTCGGATATGCCGACCTTCGGCTTCGGCTTCAAGCCGTGGACGCACCGCAAGTCCATCGCTGACGGGCACATCATCCTCGATTACCTGCAGCAGACCGTCGAGGAGAACGACCTGGCCGGCCACATCCGGTTCGGTTACCACGTGGATTCGGCGAATTTCGACTCCCGGCAAGGGCTTTGGACCGTCTCGACCACCCACGACGGGCACACCGAGACGTTCACCTCACGCTTCCTGTTCCTGGGCACCGGGTACTACGACTACGAGAACCCGTACATCCCCGACTTCCCCGGCCGCGAGGATTTCGAGGGCCCGGTGATCCACCCCCAACTGTGGCCGAAAGACCTGGACTACACCGGCAAGAACGTCGTCGTCATCGGCAGCGGCGCGACGGCCGTCACGCTGATCCCGAACATGGCCGACAAGGCCGCGCACGTCACCATGCTGCAGCGGTCCCCGAGCTACGTGTTCTCGATACCGGCGTCCGACCCGATCGCCAACGTGCTCAACAAGGTGCTCGGCCACGAGCGGGCGTACAAGATCGTGCGGCGCAAGAACATCTCGCTGAACCGCGGAATGTTCAAGATGTGTATGCGCCACCCGAAGCTGATGCGAAAGCTGTTGATCGCCAACGTGGCTCGACAGCTGCCCAAGAATTTCGACGTCGACACGCACTTCACGCCCAGGTACAACCCGTGGCAGCAGCGCCTGGCCATGGTGCCCGACGGCGACCTGTTCAAGATGGTCTCGTCGGGCAAGGCGTCGATCGTCACCGACCACATCGAGCGGTTCACCAAGCACGGCATCCTCTTGAAGTCCGGCCAGGAACTGGCTGCCGACATCATCATCTCGGCGACCGGACTGAACATGGTCCCCTTCGGGAAGATCGCGCTGAGCGTCGACGGACACCTGCTGCATCTCCCGGACCTCACGGTCTACAAGGCCATGATGCTGTCCGGCGTGCCGAATTTCGCGTTCGCCGTCGGCTACACCAACATCGCCTGGACCTTGAAGGTCGATCTGGTGTGCGAGCACTTCTGCCGAATGCTCGACTACATGGACGAGCACGGCTACGCCAAGGTGGTCCCGATCCTCGAGGACGGGACCATGGAACGAGTTCCCTTGCTGGACATGACGTCCGGCTATGTCCAGCGGGCCGTCGCGAAGTTCCCGCGCGGCGGCACCTACGGCCCGTGGGCGTTCAAGCATGCCTACGAAATGGATCAGGAGCGGCTGCGCAACGGGCCCATCGAGGATCCCGCCCTCGTCTTCACACCCGCCGCCGCACCGCTGTCCGTGGTCTGACCGAAGGAGCGATCATGACAACCGACTTCGTATTCATCAGTCACGGCGAGCGTTGTGCCGCTTCGCATCTGACCGCCCGGAGCGACGCACTGACCGGAAAGAGCGGGCGACCGTGCGTCGTCATGGCCCACGGCTTCGGCGGCACGCGCGACTCCGGCCTCATGCCGTTCGCCGAGCCTTTCGCCGCCGCCGGAATGGACGTGGTGCTGTTCGACTACCGCGGCTTCGGCGATTCGGAAGGCGAACCCCGCCAGGATATTTCGGTGAACAAGCAGCGGCAGGACTATCACGCCGCCGTCGACGCCGCCCGAAACCTCCCGGGCGTCGACCGCGACCGCATCGCGCTGTGGGGCACGTCGTATTCGGGCGGGCACGTCATCGCCGTCGCCGCCGAGGACCAGCGCGTGGCCGCGGTGGTTTCGATGTGTCCCGCGACCGACGGCATGGCCGCCTTGCTGCAGGCATTCCGGGCGGCCGGGGCCGGGCCGATAGCCCGCGTGCTCGCGCACGGGCTGTTCGATGCCGCCGGAGCCCGGTTGGGCCGCCGGCCGCACTATCTGCCGGTCGTCGGACAACCCGGCGCCACCGCGGCTCTCACCACGCCCGGGTCCGAGGAGGCCTACACCGCCCTCGCCGGCCCCACCTGGCGCAACGAGTTCGCCGCCCGCACCGTGCTCGAGATGGCGTTCAACCGCCCGACCGTCCACGCCAGTGAACTGGAGTGCCCGCTGCTGGTGCAGGTGGGCACCAACGACCTCATCGCGCCGCCCGATGCCGCCCGCCGCGCCGCGAAGAAGGCCGGGTACCTGGCCCATCTGGTCGAGTACCCCGCCGAGCATTTCGATTTCTACGACGGCCCCTGCCATGAGGCGGCGCTCGCTGATCAGCTAACTTTCCTGACCCGTGTCCTCGATCCGATCCGTTCGACCGACGTGCATTTGCGGTCGACGAACCCGCCGGCACCGCGGCTGGCGGTCAAACTGCCGTGGTGAACGCGTCCGCTTGGCATGATCTGCACCGAGTGTTGAGCGAAAGGGCGGACTGAATGTTCGACAGGGTTGTGGCGACGACTCGCAACTGGCTGGAAGTTGCTCGCTACGGCGGGTTGGAGACGGGCGAAGAACCGGCGCCGTACGACGTCGTCGCCCAGGGCCGCATCCACAAGCTGCGGCGCTACCGCACCACTGGTGAGGCAGGCCGTCCCCAGGTGCTGCTGGTGCCGCCGCTGATGCTCACCGCCGACGTGTTCGACGTATCGCCGCAGGCCAGCGGCGTCCGCACCCTGATCGACAACGGCATCGACCCGTGGGTCATCGACTTCGGCTCGCCGGAGAAGGAAGCGGGCGGTCTCGAGCGCAACCTGGCCGATCATGTGCTGGCGGTCGACGCGGCCATCGATGAGATGGTCAACTTGACCGGCGGCGACGTCCACCTCGCCGGCTACTCGCAGGGCGGCATGTTCTGCTATCAGACCTCCGCGTACCGGCGCAGTGCCGGCATCGCCAGCGTCATCACCTTCGGCAGCCCGGTCGATCTCAGCAAAACGGCCCCGATGGGTGTCCCGGCAGAAATCGCGATCCCCGGCATGGGGTTCGTGATGGAGAACGTACTGCGCGGCCGGTCCGTACCGGGCTGGGCGACGCGGCTCGGGTTCCAGCTGCTCGACCCCGTGAAAGCGGTGACGGGCCAGCTGCAGTTCCTGGCCGCACTGCACGACCGCGACGCCCTGCTGCCGCGCGAAGGGCAGCGCCGCTACCTGATGAACGACGGCTGGGTGGCGTGGCCCGGCCCGGCACTCGCCGAGTTCCTGCAGCAGTTCCTGATGCACAACCGGATGCTGACGGGCGGGTTCAGCATCGCCGGACGGCCGGTGACGCTCGCCGACATCACCTCGCCGATCCTGGCGTTCGTCGGCGATGTCGACGAGATCGCCCCGCCGGCCTCGGTGCGCGGCATCCTGGGTGCGGCGCCACGCGCGGACATCTACGAAAGCACCTTGCACGCCGGGCATTTCGGGTTGGTGGTCGGCAGCACGGCGACGTCGCACACGTGGCCGCTGGTCGCCGACTGGATGCGGTATGCCGAGGGCAAGGGCCCGCAGCCGGAGCACGTCACCAAGGTCGACACCGCGACCACCGCCGCCGAACCGGCGCCGACCGGACCGGCCGAGGGTGTCCAGGCGTTGATCGACGCCGGGCGCATGGTTGCCGGCTCCGTCGCCCGTTCGGTCGGGGACGTGCGCGGCATGTTCGGCACGGTGTCGCGGCAGATGCCCCGGTTGGCGCGCATCCGGAGACTGGACGCGAACACCCGAATCTCGTTGGCGCTCTTGTTCGATGAGCAGGCGCAGCACGCACCCAACGACGTCAGCTTCATGTACGAGGACCGCAGCTACACCTACGGCGAGAACAAGGTCCGTATCGACGCGGTGGTACGCGGCCTGCTCGCCGCGGGCGTGCGCGCCGGTGAGCACGTCGGCGTGTTGATGGGCACGCGCCCGTCGGCGCTGGCGGTGGTGACGGCGCTCAACCGCATCGGCGCGGTGGCGGTGATGCTCCGCCCCGGCGCCGATACCGCGCGTGAGGTCGAACTCGGCAGGGTCAACCGCGTCATCGCCGACCCCGAACACTCCGAGGCCGACTTCGCCGGCCGTCCGCTGCACACGTTCCTGTTGGACACCCCGTACCTCAACCGGGACCGCACCTTGACCGCCCTGGAGATCGGCGAGACCAACGCCGTGCGCATCCCGGACTGGTACCGCCCCAACCCGGGCCGCGCCGGCGAGCTCGCGTTCATCTTCTTCGGCGGCCCGGACGACGATCCCCGCCCCATCCGAGTCACCAACGGCCGCTTCGGTTTGTCGGCGTACGGCACTGCGACGTCGGCGACGCTCAACAACTCCGACACCGTCTACTGCATCAACCCGATCTACCACACCTCCGGTCTGCTGACCGGCATCGGCGGTGCGGTCGCCGGTGGTAGCCGACTGGCGATGGCCAAGGACCTGGACCCGACCACGTTCTGGACTGAAGTGCGCCGCTACGGCGTGACCATCGTCTGCTACACGTGGGCGCAGTTGCGGCCACTGGTCAACGCCGCGCCGCAGCCCGCCGAGCGCAACCACTCGGTGCGCCTGTTCGTCGGCTCCGGCATGCCGCGCGGCCTGTGGCGCCGCGTGCTGGACCGGTTCGCCCCGGCCGGAGTTCTCGACTTCTGGTCCACCAGTGAGGGCGAGGCCATCCTGGCCAACGTCAACCCGGCCAAGCCCGGATCGCTGGGCCGGCCGCTCCCGGGTAGTGCGACGGTCGAGGTCGTGCGGTGGGATCCCGAAGCGCAGCAAGTCGTTTCGGGCGCAGATGGGTACGCCATCCGGTGCGCCGACGACGAGACCGGTCTGCTGCTGGTGAAGATCAGCTCGGCCACCACCGCGTCGGCGCCGCCGCTGCGCAATCTGTTCGAGGCCGGCGACGCCTGGTTCTCCAGCGGCAGCCTGGTCAGCCGGGACGCCGACGGCGACTA
Source organism: Mycobacterium sp. SM3041 (assembly GCF_039668335.1). Classification (NCBI taxonomy): domain Bacteria; kingdom Bacillati; phylum Actinomycetota; class Actinomycetes; order Mycobacteriales; family Mycobacteriaceae; genus Mycobacterium; species Mycobacterium sp. SM3041. The sequence continues at coordinate 6,817 of NZ_JAYXBQ010000042.1, forward strand.
CTGGCTGATCGACTCCGTCGACACCCAGATCCGCACCGCCGACGAAGTGGTGGCGTCCCTGCCGATCACCGCGGCCCTCGGCAAGCTGCCCGCCGTCGACCTGGTGCACACCTATGGCGTCGCCTCGGACGACGCCGAAGTGGCGGTCGCGGCAGTGTCCCTGCTGGAAGGGCAGGACATCTCCGCGGCCGACCTGGACGAGGCGCTCGCGACCCTGCCGCTCCAGCAGCGGCCCGCGTTCGTCCGCGTCGTCGACGAGGTGCCGATGACGCCGTGGCACCGCCCGGTCGCCGGGCCGCTGCGCCGCGACCCGCTGCCCCCGCCCGGCCGCTACTTCACCCGGACCGACGACGGCAGTTACAAGGAAAGCTGACACCGGCCTGACGAAGTCGTCAATAATCGTCACATGAAGAAAAGCATTGCTGCAGTGCTGTTCCTGCTGGCGTCTGCGGCCGTGCCGGCCGTCGGCGCACCGGCCGCACACGCCGATGTGTGCGGCAGCGTCGGCGGTCGCCACGTCAGTGCCGGTGGCTGCACGAACATCGCCGGCGACGCGGCGGTGGCCGCGGCGGCTCCGGAGGACGCCGCCGCCCAGGCCGCCGCCGGCCGGCCACCGTGCTACACCCCGGCCGGGGTGCCCTACTACACACGGGGTGACTTGCCTTGTAACTGAGGCCATTTAGGCTGACGGCATGCACAAGACTCTGCAGCGAGCCGCCGTCATCGCCGCGGCCGCCTTGGCACCCATGGCCATCACCGCTGCGATCGCACCGGCCGTCAGCAACGCGGACTGCGACAACGGCACCTGGTGGGACCCGGTGCAGAACCGGTGCCAGGCCCCGCTGGTGCAGAACTGTCCCGGCGGCTGGTGGGACCCGAACATCAACAGCTGCCGGCCGCCGGTCTCGACGACACCGCTCGACTGCCGCGACGGCGCGTGGTGGGACCCGATCAACAACATCTGCCGCCCGCCGCTGCTGCCGCAGTAGCGGACCCGGTCAGACCAGGTAGTACAGCTCCTCGTCGCTGCCGACGCGCGCGGGGACCAGCCGCGACTCCGCGTAGCGGACCGCCTTGAGCGTCGCCGAGAACTCCTTCTCCTCTTCCGGGAAGATGCGCTCGTCCGGGAACCAGTCGCGCAGCCCGACGTTGCTCAGGACGTCCAGGGTGTCGGGCCGGACCCCGGCCAGCAGGACCGTGACACCCAACTCGGTCAGGTCATGCAGGAACCGCTCGACACGCTCGATGCCGACCGCGTCGGGGTTGCGGGCCCGCTTGAGGCGGAGCACCACGAATTGGGTGCCTTCGTTCTTGACCCGCTCGGTGAGCGCGTCCAGTGCGTGTTCGATTTCCGGTGCGGCACCGAAGAACAACTCTCCCTCGATGTCGTAGATCAGCACCGCCGGATTGTCGGGCTCGTCGCCGACCCGTTCCCGGACCACACGCTCCGGCGTGACCACCAGCTCGGCGATCTTGAGCTTGGAGGCGCGCGGCACGAACAGCAAGATCGACAGCGCCACGCCCAGCAGCACCGCCTTGTCCAGATCGACGACCACGCCGGTGATTGCCGTGACGATCACCAGACCGGCGTCATAACGCGATGCCCTGACGGTGTGCACCAGTCGCTGGAAATCGACCAGGCGAACCGCGGTCACCAGCAGCAGGCCGGCCAGCGCCGCTTTCGGGATGTAGCTCAGCAGCGGCGCGAACAGCAGCAGGGCGCCGGCCACCGCTGCCGACGCGATGACGCCGGAGAATCTGGTGGCCGCACCGGCCTGGAAGTTGATGGCCGACCGCGACAGCGAACCCGAACCGGGCAGGCTCTGGAAGAAGCCACCGGTCAGGTTGGCCAGCCCTTCCGCCACGATCTGCCGGTTGTAGTCGATCTTCTGCTGGGTCTGGTGCGCAATGGCTTTCGCGATCGACAGCGCCTCGATCAAGCCGATGAAAGCGACCGCCAGCGCGCCCTCCGACAGATGCGGCAGCCACTCCCAATGCACCACAGGAATGTGGAAGTCGGGCAGGCTGGCGGGAATCTTCCCGGTGATCGACACGGCGGTCTTACCGCCGTGGCCGGGTGTGGACCAGCCCGAGAAGTAGGCGATCAGCGCGGCGATGACCAACACGGCGAGCATGTCGATCTGTGGCCAGCCGTAGCGCTGCACCAACTTTCGGAGCACGACGGCCGCGACGACAGCTGTGACGCTCAGGACCACGGCTCGGTAATTGATCGCGTCGCCGTGGAACAGCGTGAGATAGGTGCGGTACAGCACCTGCATGTTGCCGTTGCCCCGGTCCTTGACTCCGAGCGCATTCCCCAACTGGCCCAAGGCAAGTAGGAACGCGGCTGCCGCCATGAACCCGACGATCACGGACTCGGAGATGTAGCGGGTCAGGTCACCCAGCTTGAACACCGAGATCAGGATCTGAATGGTGCCCACCAGCACCCCGAGCACGAACAGCGCCTCGAACAGCTCGGTGCGGTTCTCCGGATCGATGAACGCCAACGAGCTGAACACCAACAGCGAGATGGCGCTGGTGGGTCCGTTGATCAGGTGCGACGACGAGCCGAATATCGACGCGATGAGCGTCACCACGATCGCTGAGAAGACACCGTATTTGGGGTCGACGCCGGCAATGAGGGCGTAGGCCATGCCCTGCGGCAGCGCGATGGCGGCCACCGTCAGACCGGCGATCAGATCGCGCCGGGCGAGGGTGCGGTCGTAGCCGGGTTTCAGGTTGGAAAGCAGGCTCACGATCCCACCACCGTTCGCTGCGCAGGGATATGAATGGTGTCGACGATTCCGTTGTCGCCGAAGAACTTTTCGGCGGCGTCGTCCCAGTCCTTGGCGATCGCGGTCACCGGGAACAGCGCGATGTCCGGCAACTGGGCGCGATACTTGGCCTGGATCTGCGGGTTGATGGAGCGGTACCCGTACTTCGCGATGACGTCCTGCGCCGGGTCGGTGAACAGGTAGTTCAGGTAGGCCTTGGCGTAGGCCTCGGTCTTCTTGCCTGCCACGTTCGCATCGACCCAGGCCACCGCGGGCTCGGCCTTGATACTCACCGGTGGATACACGATCTGCAGCTCGCCCGGTGCCGCAGCCACCTCGCGGATCGCCTCGTTCTCCCATGTCAGGTGCACATCGCCGATCTTCTGCACGGCGAAGCTGGTGGCCGCGCCGCGCGCACCCTCATCGGCGACGGCGACGTGCTTGAACAACGCCGCCAGGTAATCGTGGGCCGCCGCCTCGGAGCCGCCGCGGGTCGTCACCGAACCCCACCCGGCGAGCACGCTCAGCTTGCCGTTGCCCGAGGTGCGCGGGTCCGGCGTCACCACCGAGACATCGTCCTTGACCAGGTCGGGCCAGTCATGGATGTTCTTCGGGTTTGTCCTTGCGGACCACGAACACGATGGTCGACGTATAGGGCACCGAGTTGTTGGGCAGCCGGTGCTGCCAGTCCTTGGCGATCAGCCCGCGCTTGGCCAGCTTGTCGACGTCACTGACCAACGCCAGGGACACCACACCGGCTTTCGACGTACCGTCGATGACGTTGCGCGCCTGCCGGCCGGATCCGCCGTGCGACTGTGCGATGTCGACGGTGACGCCGGACTGCTTGCGGTACTGCGCGACGAACTGCGGGTCCAGCGCCGCGTACAGCTCACGCGTCGGGTCGTACGACACGTTCAGCAGCGCGTCCGGTGACGAACCGTGAATGTTCTTGAACCCGATCAGAACTCCGGCCACCGCGATGGCGACGACGCCGACCACGCCGAGCGGGGATATGTGTTTTCTGCTCATCGCCACCTCTGTTCACTACGGAAGATCGACGTTAGGCAGCAGGACGCGCCGGGGCAGCGGTCTGGATCAGCGCGATCAGATCTCCCGTAGCCTGATGGCCGATGAACCACACACGGCTCACCATGTCTGCCACTGCTGCGCTGGTGGCCGCGCTGCTTGCCGGCTGCGACAGCACCACCCCCGGAAGCCCGAAGTCGGGGCTGCCCAGCGGAGAAACGTCTGCCACCAGCACGCCGACCCCGAGTGAGAAGGCGATCCGCCCGGTTCCGGTGAGCCCCCTCCCCGCACCGAGCGCCGCGCCACCGACGGCCCAGGCGCTCGCTCCGCAGAACGGCTATGTCTTCATCGCGACCAAATCCGGCCAGACCCGGTGCCAACTCAGCAAGACCGAAGTCGACTGTGAGTCGGCCTTCACCAACCCACCCAAGGTCAGCGGAGAGAGCGCCAATGGCGTCCGGGTCACCGCCGACGGCAGATTGTCTTGGGTGGTGGGCAATCTCGGCGCCATTCCAACCGTGACGCTGGATTACCAGACGTACTCGGCGGTGGGCTGGACCATCCTCGCCGGGGCCGAAGGCACCCGCTTCACCAATGCGGCGACGGGCCATGGGATGTTCGTCTCGACGGCGGGTGTGAAGTCGTTCTGATTCATTAGGCTGGGCGGCATGGACTTCCGGGTATTCGTCGAACCACAGCAGGGTGCCACCTACGCCGACCAGCTCGCCGTCGCTCAGGCCGCCGAAAGGCTCGGTTACTCAGCGTTTTTCCGCTCCGACCACTACCTGGCCATGGCCGGCGACGGGCTGCCCGGCCCCACCGACTCCTGGGTGACGCTCGGCGGCATCGCCCGTGAGACGAGCACCATCCGGCTCGGCACCATGGTCACCTCCGCGACGTTCCGCTACCCGGGCCCGCTCGCCATCGCCGTCGCGCAGGTCGACGAAATGAGCGGGGGCCGTGTCGAATTGGGCCTCGGTGCCGGGTGGTTCGCCGAAGAGCACGAGGCCTACGCCATCCCGTTCCCGGGGCTGGGCGAACGCTTCGACCGGCTGGAAGAACAGCTGCAGATCATCACCGGCTTCTGGGACACCCCGGTCGGCGAGCACTTCGACTTCACCGGCAAGCACTACACCGTCAAGAACTCCCCGGCGCTGCCCAAGCCGGCACAGGCCCATCCGCCGGTCATCATCGGTGGTGGCGGCGCCAAGCGGACCCCGGCGCTGGCCGCCCGGTTCGCCTCCGAATTCAACATTCCGTTCGTCGACATCGACACCCTGACCACCCAGTTCGGCCGGGTCCGGGCGGCCGTCGAAGCAGCCGGCCGGGCGCCCGAAAGCATCACGTACTCGGCGGCTTTCGTGCTGTGTGCGGGCAAGGACGAGGCGGAGATCGCCCGCCGGGCCGCCGCCATCGGCCGCGAGGTCGACGAGATGCGCGGCAACTCCCCCACCGTCGGCACGCCGGCGGAGATCGTCGACAAGCTGGCGCCGTTCGTCGCGGCCGGGGTCGAGCGCATCTACCTGCAGGTGCTGGACATGGCCGATCTCGACCACATCGAGTTCTTCAGCACGGAGGTCATTCCCCAGCTACGCTGACCGGCCATGACCGAGCGGCCGTGGCACGAGCGCACCCCGCATGTCGTCGGCGCCAGCCTCGCCGCGCTCGCCGCGATCGCGCTGCTGTATTTCGCGGGGTCCTGGCTGGTGCGGCACTACAACGAGCCGCAGCCGCCGCCGGTGCCCGTCATCGTGGATGACACCGGCCACTCGTCGACCACGACGCTCACCACGACCGCGCCGACATCAACCAGCTACTCGTCGGTGACGCCGTCGACCACGGACATCGACGTGCCGCTCACCCCGGAGACGACAGACACGACGGACACGACGTCCGCGCCCAGGGGCGACAGCACGACCACCAGCCGGACCCCGACGACGTCGTCGTCGATCACCCAGTCCCGGCGCACCCACCCGCCGGGGCCGCGCCCGCACTAGTGCGTGAAGAACTCGATCATCAGCACCTGGAGCTCACCGACGCAGCCGCCGAGGATGGCACCGATGGCGACCATCAGCGGCTCGTCGTCCTTGAACACCGGCCGCAGAATCGACTCGTACTCCTCGTTGGTGAGCTGATTCATCTTCTCGATGATCGTCTTTTCCAGGTCGATCTTGCTCATGGCGTAGTCCTGCGCGTCCAGCAGTGTGGCCGGCAGCCTCTCGACGACGAGATCGACGACGCGGTCTTTCAGCGCGTTGTACTTCGACGTGCCGACCGCGAACTTCACGACGGTGCCGGTCCACCCGCCGATCTCGTTGTCGATGGCGGCCTCGACCTCCCGCGCGATCATGGCGAACAGCTTGTCGGCGCCGGGGCCTTTGAGGATGCCGTCGAAGAGGATGTCGGGCGCGAACAGGTCCTCGGAGAGGATGCGGGCGTAGTCCGCGGTGATCTTCTCGCGCTGGGCGTGCAGCAGTCCCTGGAACTTGATGAAGCCCAGGTACTTGGTCGGCTTGATGGGCCGGAACAGCATGTTGAGCGCGATGTAGTCGCTGATCAGACCGATACCGAAGCCGAAGGCCGGCATGATCCACGGCAGCTTGAAGATGGCCCAGACGAACATCTGCGCGGTACCGATGATCAGGCCGAAGTAGATGCCGCTGCGCCGGACGAACGCCATGGCGTCGTCGGACAGGCCGCGCATCAGCTTGTTGAGCTTCTCCTTATTGCGCACCAGCGTGGTGACCGCGAGGAACTGCAGGTCGACGAACCGGCTGAGGTCCGACTGCATCTCGTTCAGCATCTTCTCGGTGATGCGCGGCGCCTGGGCGTGGATGCGGTTGAGGATCGCCTGGCGGCCAGCCTCGGGCAGGGAATCCCACAGCCCCGGACGGATCTCCTCGGCGACGTCGCGGGCGATGTCGTTGATCGACGCCGACAGCGGCTCGCGCAGCACCTCGACGGCCTCTTTGGCGTCGATCCGCGACAGCAGTTCCTCGGGTTTGAGCAGATTCGCGGTGAGCAGCTCGATCGTGGTGGAGCCGACCTTGCCGGCCCGCCGCGGGATGATGCCCTGCCAGCCGATGGGACCGATGCCCTTGAACTCCAGCGGCCGGTAGATCATCTCCATCGCGACGATCTTGGTGCTCCACCCGACGAAGGCGGCCACCAGAGGCATCGAGAAGTAGATGATCCAGTGCTCGCGGAAGTCGAGGAGGATCTCGGTCAGGGACATCAGCGCCACCCGTTCTGGTCGTCCTCCGCGGTGGCGGCGGCCCACAGCGATCGGCCCAGCGGCGACAGCGTCAGCGTCAGCTTCTCCACCTTGGCGGGCAGCGGACCCTTCGACGCGGCCTTGATCGCGTTGAGGACGATGGTCTCAGCCATCAACACCTCGTACTCGGTTTTCAGTGCAGAATCCTCCGGACCGATCTCCACGAGGCGCAGCGCCAGCAAATGCCCGACGTACTGCGGCGTCATCTGTGGGAGGGCGACGTTCGCGGTCCGGCCGACGAGTGCCGCGTTCTCCAGCACGGGCTTGCGGGTGCGGTCGTAGACGTTGACCAATGGCGAGACGGAGCCGTCGGACAGGGCGCCGACGATGCGGGCCTCGTCGGCCACCAGCTGATCGAGGAGATGGTGGTAGAGCTCGGTCTGGCTGCCGGCGGTGTTCTGGTCGAGCGCCCGGTTGAGCAGCTGGCTCATCTTGGAGTTGAGCGACTCTTCGGCGGGCGCCGATTTGGCCGTATCGGCCGCCGCGACGACGTCGTCGGCATCGTCTTCCGGTTCCAGTTCGTTGAGGCCTTTGCGCAGCGCGCCGACGATCTGCTGCTCGGTCCAGCTGTAGACGTCCAGACCGAGTCGAGCGGCGTCCACCGCGCGTCCTACCAGGCCGAAGGGATCAAACGATTGAGCCACCCGCAAACGGTAGCCGCGCGGGGTACCAAATTGCCAACGATCTCGAATATCTCACCTTCCCTGTGCCGCATAGTCGGCGACCAGGGCCTCGGCGCTGCGCACGGCGGCCCGGCAGGCGCGTGCGGTGAAGGGGTCGTTGAGCGGGTGATCGGCCCGGCGGCGCCACCGCTGAACCGCCGCGAACGCCGCCCGCGGGCCGTCGTACGGCGCGTCGTTGCTCAGCCCGAGCCGGCTCGCGGCATCGGTGCCCGAGCCGCCGATGATGCGGCGCAGTGAGGCCATCTCGTCGTCGTTCAAAGTGGTTGGCCGGGAACGTAACTGACCGAGCAGTCGCAATTCTTCGAAGGCGTGCGTATCGGCCAGCAGCGGATCGATGTCCGCCAGGATGAACGGCGTCGCGTAGATGGGATTGGCTTCCACGAAGCGCCGCAGCGAACGCAACGCGGTGTGCGCCTTGAGCATGTCGGCACGTTGCGCGAACTGCTGATCGATGACGTCCCGCAGGGCCACCAGCCCGCTGCGCTCGAGCAGTTCGTCGGCCAGCCCCTGGGAGTCGGTGACGCCGGCGCGCAGCACCGCGATCGCGATCCGGATGCCGAACATGCCGAACCGGTCCAGCAGCGCGGCCCGGGTGATGGCGTCCACGGGCAGTGAATCATCCTGCCGGGCAAAGCGATCCGCCGACAGCATGGCCTTGGTCAGCGCCGTCGCGCCGTCGCCGTCCAGGGCGGCGAGCTTCTGCAGCGCCGTGAATTCACTCTGCTGCAATGTGCGCGCGGTCAGCGCCAGCAGTCCCGACACCGGGACGACGGCCTGGCACACGCCGGTGCGGTCCAGTTCCGCGGTGAATCGGGTGGCCACCTCGCGGGCCGACATCATGGCGTCGATGCGCCCCGCCCCGATCTCGTCGGCGCGCGACGCGACCCCGATGACACCGAGAGCGCCCGAGCCGCTGCCGACGAGTTCCCCGATCTGCTTGAGCAGTGCGATGTCTGGCGCGTTGAGGGTGCGCAGCAGAAAGACGACGGCGTCCACCCGCGGTACGCCGTCGCGCGGCACCAGCAGTTGCAGCGTGCGGTCGGAGACGTCACGTGACAGCGACGACGTGCCCGGGGTGTCGATGATGGTCGTCTGTTCCAATTCCGCTGCGGGCCACTGCACGTCGAGGTCGACGATGTCTCCGATGTTGGCGGCGCCCTGCGCCCCGGAATACCGTGCGAGGTCGAAGGTGAGGCCGTCACCGCGCGTGATCGGTACGTCGGTACGGCGGCCGTCCCGATGGTTGGCGGTGACCCGGGGCGTGGCGCCGTGCCGGAACCAGGTGACCAGGCGGGTGGCCTCGGTGGCGTCGGTGGGCGCGATCTCTTCGCCGACAAGCGCATTCACCAATGTCGACTTGCCGGACTTGAGCGTGCCGGCCAGGGCGATGCGGATCGGCTGATCGAGCCGGCGGCCGATCCAGTCGAGCTCGGCCAGGGCCTGCGGCCGGTGCTGGTAGACGGGGTCGGACCGGTAGGCCGAAATGACGCCGCCCAGGATGGCGCGGACGCGTGCACTGGTGCTCACTGGGCGAGTGCGGGAGTCAGTTTCACCGTGTTCTCGAGGACCTGGCGCAGAATGTTCAACTGCCGCTCCAGTTCCCGCACGCGGTTGTCACGCTCACCCGCTTCGATCTGCGCCGCCGCAAGGGTCGCCTGCAGCGATTCGTTGAGCGAGCGGGTGGTCTGGTTGGCGATGTTGCGGTAGTGATCCCGCAAGTGCCGCTGGATGTTTCGCAGCCGGTCACGCGACTCCTTGCCGACGGCGAACGACACGTCGTCGACGAACCGGCGGACGTTCATCTTCGCCTCGCCGCGCACCCGCAGCATGCGGTTCTCCATGTCCTCCTTGTAGGCCTTGCGGCCCAGCACGAGTCCGGCGCCCAGCGACAGCGGGTTGAACATGCCGAGGCCCGCGAAGGACGTCAGCATGCCGAACATCAGCACACCACCGTAAGAGCCGCGCATCCCGGTGATCACCTTGTGGCCGGCCCGGATCGGCTCGGATTCCAGCCGCGCGACGGGGTTGAACTCACCCAGGCCCGCGCCCATGTCCCGCGCCCGGACCTCGGCCAGTTCGACCGAATCCAGCCCGGCCTCGACGAACGTGCGGGCGACTTCAGCGGCGAGTGCCTCGGCGCGCTGATGCGCCCAGACGAAGTTGTCGCCGACAGCGGTGGCGACCACGTTCTCCAACTCGGCGCCGATCTCGGCCCAGTGCTGCGTGGGATCGCAGCCGTCGATGATGCGCTCGGTGTGCGCGGTGATGTTGCGGAAGCGGTTGCGCAGGTCGTGGTCGACGTCGGCGGTCAGGTCGGCGATGCCGTCGTTGAGCACCTGCTGCCACAATGCGGTCTGCTGCAGCGCATTCTGGGCTTCTTCCTTCTTCTGCTCGAGCTCGGCCTTGATGCGCTCGATCTTCTCTGGGTCGTTGATCGCCGCCAGCTCGGTGGACACCGCCAGCCTGAGATGTTCGGCCGCCGAATGAATCTCGGTGACCACCTGGTCCTTGATGCGGTCGTTCTCGCGGCTGAGCACCTTGTCGGTGAGGAACTTGATGATCGCCGGGAAGTTGGACTCGTCGTTGAGGTCCTTGTCGTTGAGCGCCAGCGCGTGGGTGCGCAGCGCAGACGAGACCGGAACCACGGGAACGTTCAGCCGGGCTCGCTGCAGGTGCGCGGCGTTGGCCGCGATGATCTCGCGCCAGTGCGGGTACAGATCGGTCTTGGTGGCGACAATCGTTGCCACCGGGCAGATTTCGACGGCCTGCCGGATGAACGTGAGTTCGGGCTCGGTGAACTCCTGGCTGGTGTCACTGACCATCAGGAGAGCATCGGCGTCGGGCAACAGACCGAGCGTGGCCGACAGGTGCGGCTGCCCCAGCCCGCCCACGCCGGGAGTGTCGATGAACGTGAGGCCGCCCTTGAGCATCGGGCTCGGCGCCGCCACCTCCACGCGCAGCACCTGACGGCCCTGAGCCTGCGGGGCCTGGCGCAGATCGGTCGACAGCTGGTTGGGCGGAATAGCGACGACGGACGGGTCGGCACCTTCCTGCGCGGGGGCCAGCACGAGCTCGGCGGCCGCCGCATCGCCGTAGTGGACGACGGTGGTGAGCACGGTGCTCTCGTCATCGCCGACACGCGCGACCGGCATGTTCAGCAACGAGTTCAGCAACTGACTCTTGCCCTGCTTGAGCTGCCCGGCGATGACCACCCGGATCTGCGGATCACTGATCCGGGTCTTGGCCGCCAGCAACCGCTGCGCCAGGTCGTCGCGGTCGTTGAGCCCTGCGATCCGGCTGGTGTGGTCGATCAACTCGACGATCACCGCGACCGGGCGCGGGTTCGCCTCGTTCGGCTGCGTCACTGGGCTCTCCTCGACTGCATTCTCACTGTCTAACGGTATGCGCAAACATCCGGCGGGGCCTGTAGGTGGCCCCGCCGGAGGAGTTTGTCGCGATCGATCAGTGCATGTGCGGATCGACGTGGGCGGTGTGGCTGAAATCGGTGGTGGTGTGGGTTTCGGTCGGTGCGTAGGTGTTCATGCTGGCCTCGTGCACCGAGTTGTCGGCAACCGTGCTGTGCACCGAGTTGTCGGCGCTCAGGTCGGTGTGGGTGGTGTTCCCGCTGCCGATGTTGGTGTGGGTGCTGTTGCCGCTACCGATGCTGGTGTTGGCCGTGTTCCCGCTGTTCAGGCTGGTGTTGACGGTGGAGGAGTGCGACGAGTCGTCGATGACGCTCTTGTTGCCGCTGCCCAGGTCGCCACCGACCGTCGTCTGGTTGCCACCGACGTGCGTCGACGAGGTGTTGCCGTCGTTGATGACGATGTTGCCGCCGCTGCCGCCGCTGCCGCCGCTGGCGTGGCCGCCACCGATCAGGCCGCCGCCGGCACTCGCGCCGCCGCCGTTGCCGCCACCGGTGTTGACGTCGTTGACCACCGGGCCGGAGTTGCCCTGGACGATGTGGCCGCCCGCCGTCTGCGAGTTGTCGGTGGCGTGGTTGCCCGTGCCGACGATCACCGGCGAGTGGCTGCCGGTCAGGATGTCGCCGTTGGTGACGGTGTTGCCGTCGCCCTGCACGGCGCCCTTGCCGCTGGCGATGTCACCGTGGTTGTTGCCCGCGATGTTGACGCCGCCGTCGCCCTGCTGGACGTGGCTGCCGCCGAGGGTGATGTCACCGAAGCCCAGGTTGAAGGCACCCTGCTGCGCGTTGGCGCCGGCGTGCTGCTCGGGGCTCAGCACCGGGATGTCGTTGCCACTCGCGATCGGCACGTTGTTGTGGCTGGCGAAGTCGGTCTGGTTGCGGCTGGCGAACTCGGGGGCGAAGGAGGTCTGCGGGGAGAACGGCGAGGACATGCTGTAGTAGTCCGAAACCGCGTTCTGCAGGCCGACCACCGGGTCGCCGCCACCGAGGACCACGCCGGCCGGGACGGCGCTGGCGGCCACCGAGGCGAGCTGCGCGGAGGTGACACCGGCGAGGCCGGCATCGCGCATGGTCTGCTCGGGGTTCGCGACGAACGAGCTCGCGATGGTGGGGAAGCGGAAGAGGTCGATGATGAACTCGATCAGGCTGGTCATTGGAGTCCCTTTCGTTGGGGTGTTGCTCTTTGGAAGTTCTTCTCGCCGCTGTCCGGCGAACTGAGAACAACGTTAGGGGCCGTCAAGGGCCGTGCAAACGGGGCAACCACCCCTACCCCCAACAAAACTTAGTGGGGTAGCCGAGCTCCCCCTATTAGGGGATTAGGGGATAGTTAGGGTATTTGCTGAATATGCGGTGAGTGACGCAAAACGCCGGTGGCCATGACGGCCACCGGCGTGTGTCGGCGTGATGTGGTGGTCAGCTTCAGCTGAAGAAGTCGAAGCCCTGGTGGTGTTCGACACCGGCCGACGGGTCGGCGGCATCGACGGGGTGCCAGTCGAGCGCACCCGGATCCGACAGCTGGCCGGCATCGACGACCGGGACGTCGCCCTGCAGGCCCAGGTCGTCGGACACCGCGAGGTCCGGGACTGCGACGTGGTCCGGCAGGGCCGGTCCACTGTCAAATCCGCCCAGGTCAGGATCGGAAATGACCTGCGGCGACACGACCGTCGGCACATGCGTGTCGAAGGCATCGAACGCGTCGAACGCCGCGGTGGCGGCACCGCTGGTCCAGACGTTGACGCCGGGATCGTCGAATCCGGCGGTTGGCACGCCGCCCGCCGCGGAGGACACTGTGCCCAGGGACTCGGACACCACCGGGATCAGGTGCGCGACGTCCGCCGTGGTCACGCCGGTGAGATTGGCGTCGGCGATGGCGCCGGCGGGGTCGGCGGCGTAGTGCGCAGCCACGTCGGGGTCACGGACCACCGACATGACGAAATCCAGTAGCGGATTTGCCACGGCACCTACTCCTTCCGTCGAATCAATGTTTCGGCCCTTACACCAGGTAAGCCGCTTGATAACTATTTCGATGCTATCGCCGATATAGCTCCCAGAGATCGGTGCTGACCCCAGCACCCGACACCTTCCGTTAGGGGCACTCCCATTAGGGATTCACCAATCGTTAGGGGATTGTGTCCCAACCCCGGGCTGCCAGCGCATAGGGTGGCCTGAGTCGATAGCGCGTCAAAGGAGTGGACGTTTATGAGCCTCGGTTTGTCGATCGGCCAGACCAACCTGGTGGCCGTGCCGGCCGGGCGACCGCCGGTGAGCCGTCGCGCCATCCTGGCCCTGTACCCGGACCGGCCCGCCGAAGTCGGCATCCCCACGCAGTCGGGTGGCCTGGTGCTGACCGGCTTCGTGGAGCGGGTCGGTGACCCGATCCCCCTGATCGCTCCCGACGGCTCGGCGCACCGCGGCGAAGCCGTCCTGGCCGAGGCCCTCGACTCGATGGCCCGCACCGCGGGCGGCGGCGCCCCGATCGTCATCGCCGCTCCGGCGCACTGGGGCATGTCCACCATCGGCGCGCTCTCGGCGGCCCTGCGTGGCAAGCCGGGCCTGGCGGCCGCACCGGTGGTCTCCGACGCGGCCGCGGCGCTGGCCGGGCTCAAGGCCGGCGCGGGGCTGCCTGATCACGGCGTCGTGGCGCTGTGCGATTTCGGTGGCAGCGGCACCAGCGTCACCATCGCCGACGCCGCGACGCTCAGCCAGATCGGCGAGACCGTGCGCTACCCGGAGTTCTCCGGCGACCTGGTGGACCAGGCGCTGCTGAACCACGTCATCGCGGGCATCAGCGAGTCGTCCGATGCGGACCCGGCCGGCACCGCAGCCGTCGGCTCGCTGTCCCAGCTGCGCGACCAGTGCCGGCAGGCCAAGGAGCGCCTCTCGTCGGAGACGGCGACGTCGGTGAACGCCAACCTGCCCGGCTTCGCGTCGGCACTGCGCATCACCCGCCCCGAGCTGGAACGGCTGCTCGAACCGGCCCTCGCCGGTCTTCTCGCCGTCCTGCAGGAAACCCTGCAGCGCAACCAGATTCCGGCCGGCGTCCTGACCGCCGTGGCCACTGCCGGTGGCGGTGCGTCGATTCCGATTGTCACCCAACGTCTTTCGGAGCACTTCCGGGTGCCGGTGGTGACCTCACCGCAGCCGGCGCTGACCGCGGCGGGCGGCGCCCCGATGGTCGATCAGCGCACCATGAGCGCCGACGCCCCGACGGGGATGGCCCCGACGATGGGCTGGGCAGCCGGCGGCGCGGCATGGGCAGGCGGGCCCGCGACCATGGCCGCTCCGGTGCCGCCGGCCGACGCGAACCCGTCCTCGACCGTCGGGCCGTCGCTCGCCTGGTCCGACGACGAGGACCCCGGCGCCGCGGTCGGCGGCGAGTACCCCACCGACTTCTCGACCGGCTACGCCGAGGCCGCCCCCTACGGCGAGACCACGGCGCGGCCGGTGATGGACTTCGCCCACGAAGAAGAGGACAACCTGCCCGACGTGGCACCGGTCCCCTGGTACCGGCGCCCACCGCTGATCTTCGGCGCCGCCGCGGCAGCGTTCCTGGTCGCCGGCGGCAGCTGGGCCGCCGTCGGGCTCACGAGCAACGACACCCCGTCCGGTCCGGTGACGGTCGACGTCACGACCACCATCACCGGTCCTGACGGCTCCATCACCACGAGCACCTACAAGGCCACGAAGTCCGTTGTGACACAGACGAATCCCAATGGCCAGGTGGAGACGTCGACGGTGACCAACCCCGTCACCACCACCGACGCGCCGGTCACCACGACCACCACCGATCCGTCGACCACGAGCTCGACGACCACGACAACGACCACCACCTCCACGACCACCACGACGACGACCCCGTCGACGACGACCACCACGACCACGACGCCGCCGCCCACCACGACGACCACGCAGCCGCCCACGACGACCCAGCCGCCGACGACCACGCAGCCACCCACCACCACGCAGCCGCCGCCGACCACGACGAAGCCGCCGACGACGCAGCCGCCCAGCACGCAGACTCCGACGGCCGCGCCGACGACCCAGGCACCCAGCAGCCAGCCCACGGCGGAGCAACCGCCCAAGACGGCCTCCGTGGCGGCCGAGACCGGGTCGGCTCCGTCGGCCTCGGTGGCCACCGCGTCGGCGCCCATCACCGCGCAACCTTCGGCATCGACCAGCCAATGACCGCAGCGGCCGGCACGTCGCTGGTGCTCGGCGGAATCGGCAGCGGCAAGACCACCGCGCTGGAAGCGGTGCGAAAGACGTTGCGGGCCAACGGCACGACGATGCTCGCGCGGGTACCCAAGCCCGGTGAGGCACCGGACGCGGCCATCGTCATCGACGATGCCCAGCTGCTGTCACCGGAAGAACTGACCGCGCTGACGGAGCTGGCCGGCGACCCGGCCCGCACCGTGGTGGTCAGCGCCGAGCCGTTGGCGCACGACCGCGCCCTCAACGCTCTCACCACCACGCTGAGTCGGCAGCAGCCGCCGGTTCAGCTGGCGCCGATGACGCCCCGGGAGATCAACGAGGCGCTGGCCCGCGCCGGCGTCCCCGGCACTCAGGTGCCCGCACTGATCGCCGGCACCGGCGGTATCCCGCTGCTGGTGTACTCGGCGCTGTCGGCGCTGGCCTCAGGCGCCGATCCGATCCGGGCCGCGTCCGTCGCGTTGAGCGAGCGGCTGCGCCGGCTCGACGAGCACCTGCTCGACACGTTGTTGTTGTGTTCGCTCAGCCCCGAACTGGGACCCGACGACATCGCCGCCGCGCTGCAACTGCCCGGCGACGACGCGGCCGTGCTGATGGACCGGGCCCGCGCCAGCGGCCTGCTGTCCGCGTCGCTGCACCCGCGGTTCATCGACACGCTGCACCGGTGCCTCACGCGGCTGGTCGGGGCCGCGCGGCACCGCGAGACCGAATGCCGGCTGCTGCGCTCGCAGATCGAATCTGCCACCCTGTCAACCGAATTGGCGCTGAAGCTGGCCGAGCACGGCACCGTCGACGACCTGCTGGCGGCTGATCTGATCCGCCGCGCCGGTTCCGCCGCGCCCCGCCAGGCCGCGCGCCTGTACCGCGCCGCGGCCCGTGCGGGCACCGCCCCGGCCGACGCCCACCTCGCCGACGCCCTCGCCGTCACCGGCGACTGCACCACCGCCGGCACCCTGGCGGACGAGCTGCTCGCCGCCGACGACGCCACCGTCCGCGCGCAGGCGGTGCGCATCGCGGCCAGCGTCGCGATGCACGACGGCGCCGCCGCACACGCCGCGGATCTGTTCCGCTGGCTCGGCCCCGATCCCGACCCGTTCGTCGCGGCCGCGGGCGCCGTGGTCGGTGTCGCCACCGCCGACGCCGAACTGGCCCGGGCCTGCCTGCAGGCCGAGAACTCAATGCCGCCAACGTCTTCCGCCCGCGCGGCGCGCGGTATGGCCGAGGGCATGCTGCTGACGCTCGATCAGCCGTTCGCCGTCGCGATGGCACGGCTCACGCAGGCCCTCGGGTCCACCAACGGTGTCCACGCTGTCGCACCGGACAGCCCCGCCGCGCTGCTGAGCCTCGTCGCCCTGCACGGCGGTGACGCGGTCCGCGCGCGCAGCGTCATCGGCCGGGCCATCCGCACCGGCGGTGGCGACGCGGGGTTCACCGGCCTGCGCCACCGGCTGCTGCTCGGCTGGATCCGGATGCTCGACGGCCAACTCGATTCCGCCGTCCCGGCATTGGACGCGACCGCGGTCGCCGACCTGCACCGCCGCGATGCGCTGTGGTTCACCGCGCTGCAGACCGCCGTCGCCCGGCGCAGCGGCGACACCGGCGCGCTGCAGAAGCACTGGTACGCGGCCATGGAAGTGCTGGCCGAATACTCCCTGGACCTGTACGCCCTGCTCCCGCTCGGCGAGTTGTGGGTCGCGGCGGCCCGGTTGCAGCAGCTCGACCAGCTGCGCCAGCCGCTGGCCGAGGCGTTCGGGCTGCTGCGGGCCGCCGGAAATCCGGCGCTGTGGGCGGTCCCGCTGCACTGGGCGGGCGTGCACGCCGGCATCCTGGCCAACGCGCCCGAGGCCGTCGCGCCGCACGGGCAGGCCCTGGCCGCGGCCAGCCGGGCCGAGGGCGCGCATGGCGCCTACGCCACCGCGCTCGCCACCGCCGGCCGGACCTGGCTGCGCGTCCTGGCCGACGGCGTCGACGCCGCGGAGGTGACGGCGGCCGCCCGCGGGCTGGCGCGCTTCGGGCTGACGTGGGACGCCACGCGCCTGGCCAGTCAGGCCGCGTTGCATTCGGCCGACGGCCGCATCTCCGGTGCCATGCTGCAGCTGGCGCGCGACCTCAAGCAGGATGCCGCCCTCGAGGCAGCGGCCGATCCCATCGAGCCCGCGGCCCCCGCTATTCCGCGTGAGCCCGCTTCGGGTGCGGATGTGCGCAACACCACACCACCTCCCGCCTCGGGTGACGCTCGGGCCACATCCGCCGCAACGCCCGCCTGGACGCGGCTGTCCGACCGCGAACGTGAGGTCGCCGAACTGGTGCTGCAGGGCATGCCGTACCGCGATATCGGGGCCCGGCTGCTGATCTCGGCGAAGACCGTCGAACACCACGTCGCCCGCATTCGCCGCAGGTTGGGGGCCGAATCGCGGTCGGAGATGTTGTCGATGCTGCGGGCGCTGCTCGTCGAGAAGGTCTGACGCCGCCCTTATATAAGGAAGCCCTCGGCCGACGCTTCGCCGAGGCTGATTCCAGGTAAAGAAGTGACCGCAAAGCGGCAGCTCAAGTTAGGACAGCCTTGCTAGCGTGCGTTCTACCCAGGATGCGACTATGAGCAGGCATCTAGCTTAAGTTACCCGTTGGTAACCTCAATAAGTTACCGGCTAGTAGCTACATAACTGGGAGAGGCGCGGTGGAGAATCTCGAACACACGCTCGACGTGGCCAGACTGGTCATCGGGCTGTTGGCAACGGTCATCGTCCTGGGATTCGCCGCAAAGCGCGTCCTGTGGCTGACCAAGCTGATCAGCTCGGGGCAGAAGCTCGGCGACGAACGTGGCCGTAAAGACGATCTCGTCACCCGCTTCCTGAACCAGAACAAGGAAGTCTTCGCCCAGTCGAAGCTCCTCAAGTGGTCGATCCCCGGTCTCGCGCACTTCTTCACCATGTGGGGCTTCTTCGTCCTCGCATCGGTGTACCTGGAAGCCTATGGCGTCCTGTTCGACCCGAAGTTCGCCATCCCATTCGTCGGACACTGGGCCGTTCTGGGCTTCCTGCAGGACTTCTTCGCCCTGGCCGTGCTGGCCGGCATCGTCGTCTTCGCGATCATCCGCCTGACCAAGAACCCCAACAACATCGGCCGCGAGTCCCGGTTCTACGGATCGCACAACGGTGGCGCGTGGGAGATCCTCATCATGATCTTCCTGGTCATCCTGACCTACGCGATCTTCCGCGGTGCCGCCGTCAACGTGCTCGGCGAGCACTTCCCGTACCAGAACGGCGCCTTCTTCTCCGACGGCATGGCCGCGCTGCTGGCTCCGCTGGGCCACACCGCCAACGTGTGGATCGAGACCATCGCGCTGCTGTCGCACATCGGCGTCATGCTGGTCTTCCTGCTGATCGTGCTGCACTCCAAGCACCTGCACATCGGTCTGGCCCCGATCAACGTCACCTTCAAGCGCCTGCCCGACGGCCTCGGCCCGCTGCTGCCGATGGAGTACAAGGGCGAGAAGATCGACTTCGACGATCCCGCCGAGGACGCGGTGTTCGGCCGCGGCAAGATCGAGGACTTCACCTGGAAGGGCAACCTCGACTTCTCCACCTGTACCGAGTGCGGTCGTTGCCAGTCGCAGTGCCCGGCATGGAACACCGGAAAGCCGTTGTCTCCCAAGCTCGTCATCATGAACCTGCGCGACCACCTGTTCGCCAAGGCGCCGTACATCATCGAGGGCAAGCCGATGCCCGAGGAGGGCTCGGTCGACTTCGCCAAGCTGGGCGACAGCCTGCACGGCCACGGCGTCCCCGAGGACGGCTTCGCGCGCATCGAGGGGTCCGGCCCCGAGCAGGCGCTGCGCCCGCTGGTCGGCACCGCTGAGCAGGGCGGCGTCATCGACCCCGACGTGCTGTGGTCCTGCACCAACTGCGGTGCCTGCGTCGAGCAGTGCCCGGTGGACATCGAGCACATCGACCACATCGTCGACATGCGCCGCTACCAGGTCATGGTCGAGTCCGAGTTCCCCGGCGAGCTCGGTGTGCTGTTCAAGAACCTGGCAACCAAGGGCAACCCCTGGGGCCAGAACGCCAAGGACCGCACCAACTGGATCGACGAGCTGGACTTCGACATCCCGGTCTACGGCCAGGACGTGGAGAGCTTCGACGGCTTCGAGTACCTCTTCTGGGTCGGCTGCGCCGGCGCCTACGAGGACCGCGCCAAGAAGACCACCAAGGCCGTCGCCGAGCTGCTCGCCACCGCGGGCGTGAAGTTCCTGGTGCTGGGCACCGGCGAGACCTGTACCGGTGACTCGGCCCGCCGCGCCGGTAACGAGTTCCTGTTCCAGCAGCTCGCCGCGCAGAACGTCGAGACCATCAACGAGCTGTTCGAGGGTGTCGACCCCGGCAAGCGCAAGATCGTCGTCACGTGCCCGCACTGCTTCAACACCATCGGTCGCGAGTACCCGCAGTTGGGCGCCAACTACACCGTCGTGCACCACACGCAGCTGCTCAACCGCCTGGTGCGGGACAAGAAGCTGGTCCCGGTGAACTCGGTGAGCCAAGAGGTCACCTACCACGATCCCTGCTTCCTCGGCCGCCACAACAAGGAGTACGAGGCCCCGCGTGAGCTGGTCGGCGCTGCCGGCGCAAAGCTCACCGAGATGCCCCGCCACGCCGACCGCGGCCTGTGCTGTGGTGCCGGTGGTGCCCGCATGTGGATGGAAGAGCACATCGGCAAGCGCGTGAACGTGGAGCGTTCGGAAGAGGCCGTCGACACCGGCGCCTCGGCGATCGCGACCGGCTGCCCGTTCTGCCGCGTGATGATGAGCGACGGCGTCGACGACGTCGCCGCGACCCGCAGCATCGAGAAGACCGAGGTGCTCGACGTCGCTCAGCTGCTGCTGAACTCGCTCGACACCAGCAAGGTGACGCTGCCCGAAAAGGGCACGGCGGCAAAGGCTTCCGCGGCCCTCGCGGAGAAGAAGGCCAAGGAGGCCCCGAAGCCGGCTCCGGCCGCTCCGGCTCCCGCTGCCGAGGCCGCTCCGGCCGCCGAGGCACCTGCTGCCGCTGCCGCTCCGGCCGCCGCCAAGCCGGTCACCGGCCTGGGCATGGCCGCCAAGCGTCCGGGTGCCAAGAAGGCCGCCGCTCCGGCGGCTGCGGCTCCTGCCGCTGAGGCTCCCGCCGCCGAGGCTCCGGCTGCCGCCGCTCCCGCCAAGGGTCTGGGTCTGGCTGCGGGCGCCAAGCGTCCGGGTGCCAAAAAGGCTGCCGCTCCGGCTGCTGCTGCTCCGGCCCCGGCTGCCGAGGCTGCTCCCGCCGCTGAGGCTCCCGCCGCGCCGGCCGCTCCGGCCGCCCCGGTGAAGGGTCTGGGTCTGGCCGCGGGCGCACGTCGCCCCGGCGCCAAGAAGGCTGCTGCTCCGGCAGCACCGGCGGCGCCCGCCGCACCGGCCGCTGATGCTCCGGCTGCCGAGCCGGCCGCCGAGGCTCCCGCCGCCCCGGCACCTGCCGCCCCGGCGGAAGAGGCCAAGCCGGAACCGCCGGTCGTCGGACTGGGTCTGCGCCCGGGCGCAAAGCGCCCCGGTAAGCGGTAACGCGAAGTACACCGCAATGGCCAGCTACGACCCGCCGCCAGGAGCGTCGTAGCTGGCCATTGGCATATGTGGCCCTGATCGCACATGGGCAAAAGAATTCGACACCGATGAGAGCATGGAACCCGTGACCACCCACCAGGTACCCGCTGACCGCACATGGCACAGCGGTCATCCGCGTAATCAGCGGACGTTCGCGCAGTCGACCAAGCTGCAGGACGTCCTCTACGAGATCCGCGGCCCGGTACACGAGCAGGCCTCCCGGCTCGAGGCCGAGGGCCACCGGATCCTCAAGCTCAACATCGGTAACCCGGCGCCGTTCGGCTTCGAGGCGCCAGACGTGATCATGCGCGACATGATCGCCGCCCTCCCCCACGCCCAGGGCTACTCCGACTCGAAGGGCATCGTGTCCGCACGCCGCGCGGTGGTCACCCGTTACGAGCTGGTCGAGGGCTTCCCCCGGTTCGACGTCGACGACGTCTTCCTGGGCAACGGCGTCTCCGAGCTCATCACCATGACGCTGCAGGCGCTGCTCGACAACGGCGACCAGGTGCTGATCCCGGCGCCCGACTACCCGCTGTGGACGGCGTCGACGGCGCTGGCCGGCGGCACCCCGGTGCACTACCTGTGCGACGAGACGCAGGGCTGGAACCCCGACATCGCCGACCTGGAGTCGAAGATCACCGACCGCACCAAGGCGATCGTCGTGATCAACCCGAATAACCCCACCGGCGCGGTGTACAGCCGCGAGACGCTGGAGTCGATCGCCAATCTGGCCCGCAAGCACCAGCTGCTGCTGCTGGCCGACGAGATCTACGACAAGATCCTCTACGACGAGGCCAAGCACATCCCCATGGCGTCGGTGGCGCCCGACATGCTGTGCCTGACGTTCAACGGCCTGTCCAAGGCCTACCGCGTGGCCGGCTACCGCTCCGGCTGGCTCGCCATCACCGGCCCCAAGGAGCACGCGTCCAGCTTCCTCGAGGGCATCAGCCTGCTGTCCAACATGCGGCTGTGCCCGAATGTGCCTGCGCAGCACGCCATTCAGGTGGCCCTCGGCGGACACCAGAGCATCGAGGACCTGATCCTGCCCGGCGGCCGGCTGCTGGAACAGCGTGACGTCGCGTGGAACAAGCTCAACGAGATTCCGGGCGTCTCCTGCGTCAAGCCCGAGGGCGCGCTCTATGCGTTCCCGCGGCTGGACCCCGAGGTGCACGAGATCCGGGACGACGAGCAGCTGGTGCTCGACCTGCTGCTGCAGGAGAAGATCCTGCTCACGCAGGGCACCGGATTCAATTGGCCCACACCGGATCACCTGCGCATCGTGACGCTGCCGTGGGCCCGCGACCTGGCCGCCGCCATCGAGCGCCTCGGCAACTTCCTGGCGAGCTACCGCCAGTAATCCACTGGGATTTGTGCACGATTTTCCGCGCCCGCCGCGGAAAATCGTGCACAAATCACTGGTGTTTCAGGCCCGCGATGAAGGTCCGCAGCAGTGCGGCGAGGGTGTCTTCGAACGCGGTGCCGGGTTCGGGCTGGTTGACGGAATCGATTGCCGCCCAACCCCATACCGCGCCGACGAACGCGTGGATCGCAGCGGTCAGCAGCACCAGGTGCTGCCGATCCAGCGGCAGCCGGGGCCTGAGGGTCTCGCGGAGCCGGTCCTCGACGTCGCGCGCCTGTGTGCGCACCGTCTCGGCCGCTTCGGGTGTCAGCCGGTTCATCAACACCGGCGCCGCGCTGATCAGGTCGCACAGGACAGGGCGTCGCGCGAGGGTGTGCGCCAAAGCCTTTGCCGGGCTGCGCCGTTCATCGCGCAGCTGGGCGCGCAGGTCGTCGAGCCAGCCCAGGTGCTCGTGGTACATCACCAGAAGCAGTAGCGCCTCCCGGGAGCCGGCGTAACGCAGCACCCCCGATTTGGCCAGGCCCGCCGCGGCGGCGACGTCGCCGAGCGTCAGCTCGCCGGCCCGGGTGCTGTCCAGGAGCGCGCGGGTGGCCTCGGTCAGCCGGCGCAGGCGGTCCTCCCGCTGCTCCGGGCTGCGCGCCCGCGCAAACGTCAGCGCCCGCGGTGAATCCGGCAAATCCATTGCCTAATAGAACACCGTTCCGTTAACTTGGTCAACATGACACACCACTACGAAGTCCGGGTCACCCGCCATGCGCAGGCCATGCCGAGCACGCTTTTCGAGGTGGTGGCGGACGGCTCCCGCTGGTCTGAGTGGGCGCGTCCCCTGATCAACTACTCAGCCTGGGAGACCCGCGGACCTGCCGATGACGGCGGCGTCGGGGCCGTCCGCGCCGTCGGCACGCCCCGTTTTCCCGCGCGGGAGCAGACGACGATCCACGAGCCCGGTCAGCGGCACGGGTACACCATCATCTCGAAAACCCCGGTACGGAACTACCAGGCGCAGGTGACCTTCACGCCCGAGCCGGACGGCACCCGCATCGATTGGCAGGGGACCTTCGAAAGTCCTTGGCGCATCGTCGGTCTGGGTTACCGGGCCGTGGTCAAGTACGTGCTGACGACGCTGTCCGCCAAGCTGGTGATCGAGGCGGAGCGTCGGGAAGCTCTCAGGCCGACCCCCTAGGCTGACTCGGGTGGCGCACTCGCATACCCACTCGCACAGTTCCGGCCCGGCGCCGCTCAGCCCGCTGGCCGCGAAGATCGTCGTCGGCCTTCTGGCGGTGATCGGGCTGGCGACCGTGATCGGCGCCGTCGTGCTGTGGCCGCACGGCAAGGCCGTCGACATCCCGCTGCCGTTCCAGAACGCCCACGGCGGCGCCGTGAGCACCGAGGCCGGGCACGTCGTGTCGACGGGCATGAACAACTGCGGCAGCCCGTCGGTCGGCGCGGTGCTGACCTCCGCCCCGGTCACCGCCCCGCCGGGCGCCGGGAGTTGCGTGCAGTCATTGATCGGCATCGACTCCGGGCCGAACTCCGGCGCCAACACCCTGCTCGAGTTCAGCACCGGCCCCGGCCAGCCGCACCTCGCCGCCGGCGACCACATCCGGGTGACCCGCCAGGTCGACGACTCCGGCACCACCACCTACGCCTTCTTCGACTTCGAGCGCACCTGGCCGCTCGTCGCGCTGGCTGCCGTCTTCGCCGTGGTGGTGGTCGCGGTGGCCCGCTGGCGCGGATTGCGGGCGCTGGTCGGTATCGCCGTCGCGTTCGTGGTGCTGACGGTCTTCCTGCTCCCGGCGCTGCGGGACGGCGGCTCGGCCATCCCGGTCGCGCTCGTCGCGTCGTCGGTGATCCTGTACGCCGTGATCTACCTGGCGCACGGCGTCAGCCTGCGCACCAGCGCCGCCCTGCTCGGCACTCTGAGCTCGCTGCTGTTGTCGGCGGTGTTGTCCTGGGGTGCAATCGAATTGGCGCACCTGACCGGGTTGTCGGAAGACCAGAACAACGAGATCGCGGCCTACATGGGGTCCGTGTCGATCACCGGGCTGTTGCTCGCCGGCTTCATCATCGGCTCGCTGGGTGTGCTCAACGACGTCACCGTCACGCAGGCGTCGACAGCCTTCGAACTGGCCGAACACGGCGCGTCCCGGCGGGCCATCTTCACCGGCGCCATGCGGGTGGGTCGCGACCACATCGCCAGCACCGTCTACACGCTGGTGCTCGCGTACGCCGGCAGCGCACTGCCGCTGCTGCTGCTGTTCAGCGTCGCCAACCGGTCGTTGGGCGACGTGCTGACCAGCGAGAGCGTGGCGATCGAGATCGCCCGGTCGGCAGTCGGCGGCATCGCGCTGGCGTTGTCGGTACCGCTGACCACCGCCATCGCGGCGGTGCTCGCTACACCGCGTCCGACTCGATGAGCTCGGTCGCCGCGAGCGCCGAGGCCAGGTCGTCGTGCCGGAACGCCGAGGTGACGTGGTCGTGCACGACACGGAACGCGGTCGCGGCCTCTCGGTCGGCACCGCCGCCGGTGATGGTCTGCTCGACGACCACGACGCCGTCGTGCACGAACATCCGGCCGACCGTCGACTTCTCGTCGAGGTCGGTTGCCCAGGCCCGCAACGCATTCCGCCCCTGGGTGGCGCCGTTCGCGTCACCGATCTCGATGTCACCGCTCGACAGCTTGTCCAGGGTGTCCAGGTCGCGGTCGTTGAGGGCGTCGATCCAGGCGAGAACCGTCGCGATCTCGGAAGTCGTCATGTCTGCGAACCTACCTGACCTCAGAACGCCGAGTGGTCGACCCAGCGCTGCCACACGGCGGCGTCGCCGATCACCTCCAGGCCGGCCTCCTCGACCGTCTGCCGGCGGTTGACGGCCAGCAGCAGCCCGGTCACCGGACCCCGCACTGCCGCATCACCTTTGGCGTGCTGATGCGACCAGCCGAACCCGTCCTCGTCGTTGACCACCAGCCACTCGCCGGTGGGGCCGAGTTCGGATTCCGCGGCATGCAGGTGCAGCGACCGCCCACGCTCCAGCGGCGGATCCCCGGCGGGCGCCATCAGCGCCACGCGCTCCAGCGTCTCGGTCACCCCGTCGGCGGCCAGCTCGGGATCGAGCACGAACGGGAGGCCCAGCGCCAGAGCGGCATCGGCGCGGTGCACGGTCTGCTCGTGCACGCGACGCCGGATCCACCATCCGGCGGGCTTCGGCCCGAGGAACGTCCACACCTTCGCATCCGACCCGACGTGTTCGACGGCGTCGACCAGGGCCTGCGCACTGGCATTCAGCCAGTCGATGGCAGCGTCGAGGTCCTCCGGCGGTTTCCCGTCCCGAACCTCGCGGGGATCGAGTGCCTCCTTGCGGTGCTCGGCGACGATCTGCGCGCACCAGCGGTTGCCACGGCCGACGTGTTTGAACAGCTGCTTGAGGGACCAGCCCGGGCAGTTGGGTACCGGCGTATCCAGGTCGGCTTTGCGGATGATGTCGCCGAATGCGGCGGTTTCCTCGATCAGGGCTGTGCGGAAGGCCATTTCACGACGGTACCGCTGCACGCGCCTGCCCGAGTGCGATCGGCAATGCCGCCCAGCCACGGAGCACGCGGGTGTCGCGCCGGGTACCGGGGCCCGCGAGTTGCGCGTCGGGGAACCGCTCGAAGAACGTCCGCAGTCCCACTTCTCCTTCGGAACGGGCCAGCGCCGCACCGAGGCAGAAGTGCCGTCCGCCCGAGAACGAATGGTGCTTGCCCGCGTTGGCGCGGGTGACGTCGAAGCGGTGCGGGTCAGGGAAAACGGCCGGGTCCCGGTTGGCGCCGGCCAGGTAGACGACGACGGGCTCACCGGCGCCCACGTGGTACCCGGCGATGTCGACGTCCACCCTGGCGATGCGGGCCGACAGCTGGACCGGCGAGTCGAGCCGCAGGATCTCTTCGACGGCGGTGGGCCAGAGGTCGGGCTGCGCCTGCAGCAGGGCCAGTTGATCGGGATGCTGCAACAACATTCGGATGCCGTTGCCCAGCAGATTCACCGTGGTCTCGAACCCGGCGGCCAGCACGAGGCCCGCGGTGGCCCGGAGTTCTTCGTCGTTGAGCCGGGCGCCCCCGTCGCTGGCGGCGATGAGCTGGCTCATGAGGTTGTCGCCGGGATTGGCCCGGAGCTCGCGGAGGTGCGTGGCCAGCCAGGTGTTGAAGCCGTCCAACCCGTCCTCGACGCTGAGGTACTGCTGCCAGGTCAGCCCGATGTCCAGGCTGGGCGCGGCCAGTTCACCGAATTCGAGGATGCGCGACCGGTCATGCTCGGGCACCCCGAGGATGTCCGCGATCACCGTGACGGGCAGCTGCGAGCAGTAGCTGTCCACGATGTCCACGGTGGCCCCCGCCGCGAGCTCGTCGATCAGTCCGGTCGCGGCCTCCTGCACCCGTTCCCGCAATGCCGCGACGGCCCGCGTGGTGAACACCGCCGAGACGGTCTTGCGGTAGCGCGTGTGCTGCTCGCCGTCGACCGACAGCAGCGACGGCGGCAGCAGCGGATGCAGCCGGCCCTTGACGGTGGTCTTGTTCTCCAGCCAGCCGAGGACGCCGGGCAGCGTCCCGCCGATCTGCGTGACGGTGAAGTCATCCGAACGCAGAATCTGGTGCACGAGAGCATGATCCGCGGTGATCCAGGCCGCCCGGCCGCGGTACATCCGGCCGCGGCTGCGCAGTTCGTCGGCGAACGCGCCGGGGTCGGTCCGCACCGCCGGGTCGGCGATGAGCCGGCCCTGGAGGTCGCCGTGCCGCGCGCCGTATGCGGCGAGCTTGCGGATGACGGCGTGCAGCGCGAACCAGTTGAGCCGTTGCCTCAGCGTCATGGAGCCGAGCTTAGGCACGCCCGTCGCCGTCGGGCTACATACTGCAGTCGGAAATCAGGGCGTCAGATTGCGGCCCAGGGCGTGCACCCGCCAGCCCGCAGCCTGCCATTTTCCGACGTCGAGGCAATTGCGGCCGTCGACAACCACTTTCACCCGGACGGTGGCCGCCAGCTGTTCGGGGTCCAGGTCCAGGAACTCCTGCCATTCGGTCAGGACCAGCACGGCGTCGGCGCGGTCGCAGGCCTCGAGGACGGAAGTGGAGTAGTTCAGCGTCGGGAAGACCCGGCGGGAGTTGTCCATGGCCTTGGGGTCGTAGACGTTGACGGCCGCGCCGTTGAGCTGCAGCATGCCGGCCACGTTGAGGGCGGGCGAGTCACGCACGTCGTCGGACTCGGGCTTGAACGCCGCACCCAGCACCGCGATGTTGGCGCCCAGCAGCGTGCCACCGCACGCCTTGGTGGTCAGCTCCACCATGCGGGTACGCCGGCGCATGTTGATGCTGTCCACTTCGCGCAGGAACGTCAGCGCGGGGTCGGCGCCGAGTTCACCGGCGCGGGCCATGAAGGCGCGGATGTCCTTGGGCAGGCAACCACCACCGAAACCCAAGCCCGCGTTGAGGAATCGCCGCCCGATCCGGGGGTCGTAGCCCAGTGCGTCGGCCAGCACGGTGACGTCGGCGTTGGTCGCTTCACACACCTCGGCGATGGCGTTGATGAAGGAAATCTTGGTGGCCAGAAAGGCGTTCGCGGAGACCTTGACCAGTTCGGCGGTCTGCAGGTCGGTCAGCAGGAACGGCACGCCGCGCTCCAGGATCCGGGCGTACAGCTCCCGGATCGCCGCTTCGGCGCGCTGCGAATCCGCTTGCACGCCAAGCACGATGCGGTCCGGGTGCAGGGTGTCCTTGACGGCGAATCCTTCGCGCAGGAACTCCGGGTTCCACGCCACCTCGACGTCGATGCCCGCCGGCGCCAGCTCGCGGGCCCGGGCCCCGAGTTCGGCGGCGGTACCCACCGGCACGGTGGACTTGCCGACGATCACCGCGGACCGGCGCAGCCGCGGCACCAGCGTGTCGATGACGGACTGCACGTACCGCAGGTCGGCGGCGTACTCCCCCTTCTTCTGTGGGGTGCCCACGCCGAGGAAGTGCACGTCACCGAACTCGGCAGCCTCGTCATAGTCGGTGGTGAAGTGCAGCCGCCCGGCTTCGATGTTGTCGCGCAGCATCTTCCGCAGCCCGGGCTCGTAGAACGGGATGTCACCGGCCGCCAGCTTCGCGATCTTGCCGGGGTCTACATCGACGCCGAGGACCTCATGGCCGAGCTCCGCCATGCCGGCGGCGTGCGTCGCCCCGAGGTAGCCGGTACCGAACACGGTGCATCTCATAGTGCCTTGATAGGCAGCCGTGATGAGCGCGGCGCGAAGTGACACTGAGCGTCAGGCCAACGGCAGATGACAAACAGCCGCCGGCCTGACGGACGTCAGTTGTTCTTCTGGCAGAAGATCAGGAAGCAGGTCTGCTTGGGCTGCTTCGGCTTCTTGCCGGAGTCACCGGGGTAGTCGCCCGGGTACCCGTTCGAGCCGCCCGGGTACTGGTTGCCCGGGTACCCGTTGCCGGGGTACTGGTTTCCCGGGTAGCCATTGCCCGGGTAGTTGCCGGGGTAGTCCTCGTCGTGACCGCGGCCGCCGCGACTCGGGTAGTCCGGGTAATTGTTGCCCGGGATCCACTGCGGCTGCTGCGGACGCGGCACCCACGGATTCCAGGCCGGCGGCTGCTGACCGGGCATCACGTAGACCGGCGGCGGCAGCACTGCCGGAGCCGGGGCCGGAACCGCCGCGGGCGGGGGCTCGACGGGAGCGGCCGGCACGTCGGGCATCGACACCGGGACGGGTGCCGGAGCCGGAGCGGGGGCTTCCGGTGCGGGCGCGGAGACGTGCACCTGCGGCGCGGATTCCTTGACGACCTGCGGCGCGTCGACGTGGCGCGGAGCCTGAACCTGCGCCTCGGGCGCCGGCTCGGGGGCAGCTGCCGGTGCCGGGGCGGGCGGCGGGACGGCGGCCGGCGGCGGCGCGGGAGCGACGACCGGAGCGCTGGGCACGATGGCGGCCTGTGCGGGCGCGGGCCGTTGATCGACCGTCGGCCGGATGCTCACCGCAAGCGA
This sequence comes from Mycobacterium sp. SM3041, assembly GCF_039668335.1. Taxonomy (NCBI): domain Bacteria; kingdom Bacillati; phylum Actinomycetota; class Actinomycetes; order Mycobacteriales; family Mycobacteriaceae; genus Mycobacterium; species Mycobacterium sp. SM3041. The sequence continues at coordinate 36,170 of NZ_JAYXBQ010000042.1, forward strand.
AATGGCAAGGGCCACAACGCCGACAACGAAGATCGAGGTGAGCGCGCTACCGACCAGCAGGAAGGGCTTGCGGCCCTGATCGGCGACCACGGGGGCGTCGCCCAGCTCGTCGAAACCGAACTCGTCGGCCGTCAACAGCGGCGCCGCCAGCGGAGCCGCGGCAGCGACACCACCCGGTGCGGCCGAGTAGGCCAGGCCGGCGGTGGCCGCGTCGAACATCGGCGCGCTGGCCGAGGCGAGGGCGGCACCGCGAGCCAGCGCCAGGTCGGCGTCACCCGGGGCGTTCACCGGGATGTCGAGCAGCTCGGCCAGGTGCGCCTGCACCGCGGTGACGTCGACGCCGGATCCGACGACGAACATGCCCTGCGGCGGGGTGTCGGCAGTGGCGACGGCGGCTGCCATGTCGCCGAGGACGGCCATGGCGTCGGTGCTGTGCAGGCTGCGGCTCAGCACCTTCGAGATGGCACCGTCGGCATCGACGACGGACATGGTGGCGGTGTCACGGTCCACGAACAGCAGACCGGTGCTCGAGTAGCCGACCGCCCGGCCCGCAGCCTGTGCCAGCGACCCCGCGGCGTGCAGCTCCGAGACCATCATGACGTCCTTGACGCCGGCGGCGTCCAATGCGTCGCGCAACTGCGCGGCGGCGTCGTGGTCACTCCAGGCGACGCCCACCGATTTCAGGTGGTGGCCGCCTTCCTCGGCGCTCTCCCGGGTCCCCAGGATCGCGCTGACAACCTGCTCAACCGGCGTTGCTGAACCGTCGGCCGTCTGCGTTTCGAAAATATCGTGGTCGACGATCTCGCCGTCGGCCTTTTCACCCTCAACCAGCGCCATACGCACCGTGGTTGGCGTCATAGACACACCCAGAACGATGTCCACTGACCCTCCAATAGTGTTCGCTACGCTATCTAGGCCGACACCGAGAATCCCCTGCCGCGCAGGCCACAACCAGATACTTCATCGCAGCGAACGGCGGAGTCGTTACCGATTCCCCCAGCTCATGGAGCCACGATGCAGTTCTTGCCGCGGCGCTGGCTCACATGGTCCCGCCAATGCCGGTGGTTCAACCCTACCCGCGTTCGGCGTAGATGACCTAAGCAGTTTCAGGCGTCCTCGGCGTCCGGGCGAGGCTGCTTCAACAGATCGGTCAGCGAGCTGGAACCCGTCGGCCGGCGGGTGCCCAGGTGGCCGTGCACGCCCTCCGCGTAGGCCGTTTCGGCGTGCTGGGTGAAGTCGACGCCGGCGGTCTCGTCCTCGGCGCTGAGCCGGAAACCCATGACCCTGTCGATGATCTTGCCGAGGACGAACGTCGCCGTGAAGGCATACGCCGCGACGACGGCCATCGCGAGCAACTGCTTACCGAGCTGGGCGAATCCGCCGCCGTAGAAGAGGCCGCGGACGCCGCCGGTCATGACATCCGTCGCCAGCAGGCCGATCAGCACGACGCCGACGACACCGCCGACGAAGTGCACGCCGACGACGTCGAGCGAGTCGTCGTAATTGAGCTTGAACTTGAGGCCGACCGCGAACGAGCAGACCACACCGGCCAGCAGGCCGACGATGAGCGCGCCCAGCGTGTTGACCGTACCGCACGACGGGGTGATCGCGACCAGGCCGGCGACGACGCCGGACGCCGCGCCGAACGTCGTCGGCTTACCGTCACGCACCTGCTCGACGGTGAGCCAGCCCAGCATGCCGAGACAGCCGGCGACCAGGGTGTTGAGGAAGATCGCGGCGGCGGTGCCGTTCGCGGCCAGCGCCGAGCCCGCATTGAATCCGAACCAGCCGAACCACAGCAGACCGACACCGAGCAGAACGAACGGCAGGTTGTGCGGGCGCATGGCGTCCTGCTTGAAGCCGATGCGCGGGCCCAGGACGATGGCGAGCGCCAGCGCCGAGGCGCCCGACGCGATCTCGACGACCAGGCCGCCCGCGTAGTCCAGCGCGCCCATCTTGGCGAGCCAGCCGTCCGGACCCCAGACCCAGTGCGCGATCACGCTGTAGACGACGATCGCCCAGATCGGCACGAACACCATCCACGCCGAGAACTTGGCGCGGTCCGCAATGGCGCCGCTGATCAGGGCGGCGGTGATGATGGCGAACGTCAGCTGGAAGGTGGCGAACAGCAGCTCCGGGACGGCGCCGTGCGTGGTGCTGGGGCTGATGCCGAGCATGCCGAAGTGTTCGAGGTTGCCGAGGAAACCGTCGCCGTCCGAGAAGGCCAGCGTGTACCCGAGCACCAGCCACGCCACCGTGACCAGCGGAATCGAGATGAAGCTCATCATGATCATGTTGAGCACGCCGGTCGTGCGGACCATGCCGCCGTAGAAGATGGCCAGGCCCGGCGTCATCAACAGGACGAGAGCGGTGCTGGCGAGCAGCCAAGCGGTGGCGGCGGGATCGATGCCTTGCACGTGAGACTCCTTCGACAATCTTGACGAGGATGTATCGGCGGCGTTTCCGGCGCGCGGCGACTGCGTTTCCGACGTGTTACACCAGCCTCACATGGGTATTTGGGGCGTGGTTCCCCGTGAAACAAGTGGCGGTTAGACGCTGGTGGTTCCGGGTATCAGGGTGTTCATGTTGAAGCGCACAACTGCAGCTGCCGCCCTGCTCACTGCACCCGTCTTTGTGCTGGCCGCCTGCAACTCCTCCAACCAGAACACGTCGAAATCATCGACCTCGGCGCCGCCCACGACCTGGACCCAGGCCAATCCGTCTGCGCTGAACGTCGTGCTGAAGACATCTGATGGCAGACCCGTCGCGAACGCCTCGATCGACTTCACCGACGGCTACGCCACCGTGACCGTGGAGACCACCGGCGGCGGCATCCTCGCCCCGGGTAGCCACGGCATGCACATTCACTCCGTCGGCAAGTGCGAGGGCGACTTCACCTCGGCCGGCGGCCATCTGCAGGTCGCCGGGCATACCGGGCATCCGGCGAGCGGCGACCTGACGCCGCTGAACATCCGCGGTGACGGCACCGGCAAGGTCGTCGCCACGACCGACGCCTTCACCGAAGCGGGTCTGAAGGGGCCGGAAGGCAGTGCGCTCATCATCCACCAGGGGCCGGACAACTTCGCCAACATCCCGCCGCGCTACACGCACAACGGGACGCCGGGCCCGGACGCCGAGACACTCGCGACCGGTGACGCCGGTGGGCGCGTGGCGTGTGCGGTGCTCGCCCCCGCTGGTTCTACTTCGTCTTCGTCGCCGTCTACTTCGACGTCGACCGCGACCGTCACCGAGACGACGGGCGTGCCGGTGGCGCCGCCGGTGACGTCATCGAGCGCGACTTCGACGTCCACTTCCCCGACGTCTACTACTCCGTCGACCACGACCACTACTTCCACGACGGTGCCGACCACGACCACGACGATTCCCACCAGCCCGGTCGCGCCGGTGAACCCGATGCCGGGTGGCTGAGTTCTGGGGTTTTCGTTGACCCTGACGTGAGGGCGCAGAAGTACGAGTAGGCCCTGGCCTGGTTACAGGGTCAACGGCACTAGGCGGCCCCTGCGCGTTGAGCCTGTGCCTACGGCGTGAAACGCCGACGAGCGAGCACCCTCACCGCGGACTCAGCACTCAGGTGGCGTTGACTGCGAATCGAGGCAGCCTGCTACTCGCAAAAGTTCTGCGTCAGTTCGCAGTCAACGAAGCTAGGGCTTGACGAAGTTCAGGTACGACCGCGAAGGCGTCGGGCCACGCTGACCCTGGTACTTGGAGCCGACCTTGTCGCTGCCGTAGGGGTGCTCGGCGGGGCTGGTCAGGCGGAGCAGGCAGAGCTGACCGATCTTCATACCTGGCCACAGGGTGATCGGCAGATTGGCTACGTTCGACAGCTCCAGCGTGATGTGCCCGGAGAAGCCCGGATCGATGAAGCCCGCGGTGGAGTGCGTCAGCAGACCGAGTCGGCCCAGTGAGCTCTTGCCTTCGAGACGGCCCGCCAGATCGTGTGGCAGCGTGCAGGTTTCGAGTGTCGAGCCGAGTACGAACTCGCCCGGGTGCAGCACGAAGGGTTCGCCTTCGGCGGGCTCGACCAGGGTGGTCAACTCGTCCTGCTGCTGCGCCGGGTCGATGTGCGTGTAGCGGGTGTTATTGAAGACCCGGAACAGGCTGTCCAACCGGACGTCGACGCTGGAGGGTTGCACCATGGCGTCATCGAACGGGTCGATGCCGAGACGTCCAGCAGCGATTTCAGCCCGAAGATCGCGATCTGAGAGGAGCACGTGGGGAGCCTATCGGGCTGGGTTGATATCCTGCAGCGGCACCATGCCGATGTAGTTCAATGGCAGAACATCAGCTTCCCAAGCTGAATACGCGGGTTCGATTCCCGTCATCGGCTCCACATACATGCAGGTCAGGGCCCTATAACGGGTCCATCAACCAACCTCGAATCGGCCGAATCCCGTATTTTCCCCGTAAATTGGGTCAGCCAGCCCTGTTGCTAGCCCATTCGTCCAGCACAATGCTGGTATCCGGCCCCGCGGTAACCCGCTGCACGTAGTGCTTTTCTGTCGTCGCGATCTGCGCGTGTCCGAGTTGCTGCTGTGCCGCCTCTACCCCGAGTAGGTCGCGCACGGCCGTGCCATTGGTCTTGCGCCCAGCGTGCAGGTGGAACCAGTGGAGGTTCTCGTGCGGCTTGAGCGCCTGCCGCAGTGAGTCAGCGATGTTCGCTCGACTGAGCAGTCCACCATTGCGGTTGGTGAGCACGACGCCGTCTGTGCCGCCGTTTGGCCCCGTAACCCCGTACAGGTCGGTGAGTACCTTCGCGGCGAACTTCGGCAGCGTCACCGTGTGCTCTGGCGCGTGGCCTTTCCTCCATGGCTGCCGGTGAATCGGCTTGCCCGCGATTCGGCCTGACTCCACTACCGTCCCGGTGATCGTCACGGTAGGAGGATCCGCAAGTAGGTCTACGTCCTCCCACCGGATTGCGAGTACCTCGGATGGCCGCGCCCCGGTCGCAACGAGCAGCTCGACGTAGGCCGGCAGCATCGGAGCCCGACGCGGCCCCGGCCCTTTACGGTCGCAGAACGCCCTGACAGCCTGGCGCACCTGTTCGAATTCGATCGCTGTCAGCGCCCGCACTGGTTTGCGTTCGACCTTGGCAGTCTTGGTTTCCCGGATCGGGTTGTGCCTAACGACATCGAATCGGGCTGCGAGCCCGTACATGCCGACCAGGATGATTCGCATGTAGGTGGCGGCCGACGACGGCAGTGCCTTGAGGTGGGCGTCGGCGCGGCTGGTCGTCAACTCAGCGATCCGCAGCGCACCGAGCTGCTGCTCGCCGTGCAGCCGCCACGCATCTCGGTAGATAGTCTCAGTTCGCTCGCCAATCCGATCCTCCGCTACCTTGACCGGGATCCAAGCCTCAAAGAGCTCGGAAAGCGTTGTGCGCCGGTTGATTACACCAGTCGGCTCCCCCGCCGCAAGCTCAGTCTGGATGCGCCGCTTTAGTTCTCGGCGCGCGTCCTCCGCCGACTTCCGCGACGTGGCTTCGCGCTCTCTCAGCTTGCCGCTGTGCAACCGCACATACGTTGTGGCGTAGAAGATCTCACCTCGCCGCGAGTTGGTGATCTTTCCGTGCTCTCCAGGCGCGAGTCGCTGTCGGGGCATCAGGCCTGCCGGCCCAGCTCTTCTAGGATCATCGCGCGGCGCTCCTTGAGGCCCACGATCATCGCTCGGTATCTATCAGCGTCAGCTGCGATCTTGTCTTTCAGCTGGTCTGCCATCTGAAACCGAATTGGCGCCTGCTCCGCCTGAAACAGGCTGTCCTCCAGGGCTTTTAGCTCGTCGTTGACCTCAGCGAGCAGTCGCTGATAGTACGCCGCGCTGTCGATTCGGCGCACCTGTACGGGCAGGCCGTTGGTTGCACGCACAAGCCACCCGAGCCAGTCAGCCTCTAGCGCCATGCCGAGTGCGATCAATTCCGGCACCGTGACAACTTGCTTCCCCTCCTCGATCCGCGAGATTGCGACCCGATGGATCGGCACCCCAAGGCCTTCGGTGGCAGCTGCCAGTTTTACAGCGGAAATGCCTGAGGCTGCGCGCGCAGCAGATATCTCTTGCCCGATCCTCGTCACGAGTTCCGCCGGCCAAGCCGTACTGTCGTCCATGACGACATCTTTGCACGCATCTTCTGTTGCGTACAACGACGGACATGTTAGTGTCACCGCGTACAACAACGTATTCGCCAAATGTGTCGCTATGGGCGACACATTTGGTTTCAGGAGGCACTCGGCGTGACAAGCAAGACGAACAACCTGAACGACATACAGCAGATTTGCGAACGGCTCGGAGTTGGCCGCACCACGGTGTACAGACTCTTGAACACGGGCGCGCTCGGCCAGGTCCGCGTCGGCCGAAGACGCTTCAGCACGGACAAACAACTGGACGACTACATCAGCAAGCTCGAAGTGGTCTGCACTAGCTCGGAGAGCGCCTGATGCGGAATCGACCGAAATCAAGCCAGCCGGGCGGAGTTACGTCACCCAAGAATGAGCCCGCGGCGATCGCTGCCCGCCTCGCGTCCGCATCGCAGTGTTTTCCGTTGCGGCACAGCGATGTTGGCGGTCGCGCAGTCCGCGACTCGGTCGTTGTCGCAGAAACCGACGGTGCCGCGATCCATGTCACGGTGACCGACCACGACGGAACCCAGCGCAGCTATCTGGCCGAATTCCGTCCGTCCGCGACCGCGGCGGTGGCTCGATGACCGCCCTCGACCGAGACCGGCCGAGGCTGACGGTCGTTGGAGGCACTGCGTGGCGTCCCATTCCCGTTTGCCGACGTGTCCCACCGCCGATCGACCCGCTCGAAGCAGCTGCTGCGGACCTGCCATTCGAGCTTCACCGCGAGGAAGTCGACGCAGTGATTGCGCTCTTCCGCCTGATCAGTTCGACCCGCGGTCGCGAGCGTACGATCGCGCGGCGGTGATGCGGGTCTGAGCGGCCAACTAGTGGGGGAAGTCATCGGCGCAGCCGACGAGTTGCGCGCCATCGGCCTGCCGCCGGGCGCGTTCCACGCGCTGCTGGCCATCGCAGAGAAGGCCCACGCGGACACGAGGCAGGGATCGGTCCGCTGGGACCACATTCGCTCGACCATGTACGCGAGCAATTCGCTGCGGTCGGCGGAGCGAGCGGTGAAGGCACTCAAGGACGCGGGCCTGATCCGCGTTGTCCAGCGCGGATTCAACAACCAGGCCGGCACCGCGCGGGCCCCGATTTATGAGGTCTGCGCCCTGCCGGTTTCCGCCACTCATGATGGCGGGTTCGGTCCGAGCGTTTCCGCCACTCAGGGTGGCGGGTTCGATGCAGAGGCGAACCCGCCAAATCTGCGAGCGAACCCGCCAAAATCGGGGGGCGAACCCGCCACCCATGGTGTCGGACTTGACGGTTCTATTGACGGTTCTATTGACGGATCTAACGCGCGCTCCACGCGCGCGAGGCGGCAACGTCAGCAGCCGACCTTCGGCGAAATGGTCCGCGGCAGACCCGACGCGCCCCTCGATCCCCCTCCCCCCGACGCAAGCATCGTGCCTCTGTCCGCGACCTCCGCCGCCGACCTAATTCGTGAGGAATTGCCGCCGAGCGCCTACCAACCCGCGACGCTCACCGCCCTTCGGTTCGTCGTCGCGGAACTCCTAAACACGGGAAACGACGCTGAGGTCGTCCGAGACGCACTCCGCCTTTGGGACGCCCACCCGACAGCAGGTCCTGGGCTTCTGCGGTCGCTCATGGCCGAGGCGTCAAAAGCGCGCCGCCCTTTCGGCAAAACCGGCGTCGGAAAACCGACTCGGAAGGCACTCGGCTACGAGCTGGCCGGGGCTGAACTCCTAGCAGAAATGGGATACGAGTGACCAAGCGAACCGGGTGTCCGACGAACACCACGCCAATCGGGCCTCAATGCCAACGGGTGCCCTCGTGACGCAACTTGGGCCGGCCTACGAGGCGACGGGCGCGGCCCTGGTTTCGTGCCCGAACTGCGGAGCTGCCGTCGGTGACTGCTGCATGACAAACGACGGCGTGCGCCGTGTCCGGGGTCGTCGGGTGCCGTGTGTGCAGCGGCTGCTCGCCGCTGAGCGAGCGGGCCAGCGCCAGGTGGGCGACGAGTGGTCGCCGACGTCGGTCCTGGCTTCGACACCGGATGCCTGCGGCCGCGTCGACGCCTTCACTGAACCACTTCATCCGCGAGAGGAACCCCAATGAACTCCGAGGTGTCAGGCGCCGACTGGCTGAGATACGCCGCAGCGATCGGTTGGCAGGCCGTCGGGATGGCCACCGGCGCCCTCGAGCGCGCTGCCGGAGACAATCCTGACCTGTTGACCGTGGCGACCGGGTTCGACGCGACAGCCGCGGAGATCGGCACCATCATGACGCGGTCGGGCGACATCGAGTGGTACGACGCGGGCTGGCCGGTGGCCACCGTCGTCGACTTCGAGGATTGCGACTGCACGTGGGCGCATGTGTGGCATCCCGACCCGATACATGACCGCAATCGCTATCAGCCTGAGCTGGCACTGATTTCGTGCCCCCACGGCGGCGTGCACCGGCTGATCGCGATGCTCCCAGGCATGATCGAGACCGCCACAGAGGCGGCGCCTGGTGGATGAAGAGCGTGTCGTCGAGGTTGCCGGTGTCAGCGGGGTCATGATCTCGCGGCGGGTCGCAGCGCAGATCGTCGATGTAGTCGACGTGCTCGAGGAGCTTCTACGCCGGCGCAGCAGCGTTCTACCGGCCTCGATCCGCGAGTTGCGGCAGGAATTGGACTACCACAGCAGGGCTCGTGCTGAGCCTCGCGTGAACGCGAGCGCGCGAATCGATAGTGAGGCGTTGCCGCACGATTCGACTGCAGTGGTATCCGTCGCAACCGCGGCCGGGCAGCTCGGCATTACGCAGGACGCAGTCCGATGGCATTGCCGGCGTGGATGTTTCGCGCGGGTGGCATTCCGGAAGTCCGGACGTTGGTGGATACCAGAGGCGGACGTGAACGCAGTAGCAGCTGCGCGACAACAGATTTGAAGGGTGGCACCAAGTGGACGACTTGACGTACCGCGGGGATGGCAGGTATGGCCCGTCGGCCTACGAGGCCGAGGTCATTCAACGGAAGCGGGAAGCCGCCGAACAGTCCGCCCAGAGTCCGTCGCCGGACCAGGAACCCGACGTCAGCCCGAGCGAGCCTCGGTCGCAATCCACACCTTCAGGAGGTCAAGCCACGATGACAATGTTTTCTGTAAAAGAGCCGGCTACGTACGCCAAGGGCGGCGGCCAGTCCTACTTCCGCGACCTGATCCGATCATCGATGCGGAGCGGGGGCCACGTCGAGGCCGACGAGCGTCTGCGCCGGCACAAAACCGACGTCGCGACCGACAAGGCCTATCGCGCCCTGGATACCACTCCCGGCAACGGTGGGCATTTCGTTCCGCCCATCTATTTGGTCGACCAGTACGTGGCGCTGGCCCGCGCGTCCCGCGTCTACGCCAACCTTGCGACCAATCAGCCGCTGCCGGCCGGTACGAACTCGATCAACTTCCCCCGGATGAAGTCCGGGACGTCGGTCGGCATTCAGGCCGCGGAGAACACCCCGGTGGCGAGCGCTGATCCCGACGAGGACGAGATCGAAGCCAAGGTGCGGACCATCGCTGGTGACACCGACGTTTCGCTGCAGCTGCTGGAGCAGTCGCCCGTCAACTACGACGAGGTGATCTTCCAGGACCTGTACAGCGACTATGCGATGAAGCTGGACGTCCAGACTCTTCGTGGCACCGGTGCCGGCGGTCAGATGCTGGGTGTTCACGCGACCCCGGGCATCGGAACCATTGCGATCGCGGGTGGCGTGACCCTGGCGAAGTTCTACGCCGCGGTGGCCGACGCGATCCAGCGCGTGAACACCGGCCGCATGCAGGCCGCACAGCACATCGCCATGCACCCGCGTCGGTGGGCCTGGATGACCGGCATCCTGGACGCCAACCAGCGGCCTCTGGTCGTGCCGTCGGCGCAGAGCCCGCAGAACTCGGTCGCCGCGTTCGAGCGCGTCACGCCTGAGGGCTTCGTCGGTTCGATGCAGGGCCTGCCCATCGCGCTGGATCCGAACATCGGCACTACTTACGGCGCAGGCAACGACGAAGACGTCGTCTACGTCCAGCGGTCCATGGACAGCCTCCTGTACGAGTCGGGCATCCAGTCTCGAGTGCTCAAGGAAATCGGCGGCAAGAGTCTGACCGTGACCCTGCAGGTCTACGGCTTCGCCGCGTTCACCGCAGAGCGCTACCCGACATCGATCGTGGAAATCGGCGGGCTCACGGCACCTGTCTTCTGAGCTTGGCCTCCGTAGGACTGGGGCGGAGGCTAAAGGTCGCGCAGCCCCTGGGCGCGACCCGGGAGGAATCCCTTTGCGGGGGCTGGGGCTTTTGGCGCTCCCTTTCACCCAGCACCGCTGAGGGGTTCGGTTCGGGGAGCTGCTTGGACATAGTGCCCACTGATGGCCAATCAGCTCCCCGAACCACCGTCGTGCGAAAGGCGAAGATATGAGCAGCAATGCCGTTGAGCTGGCCCAGGTTTGGGTGCCGCTCATGCCGGAGGCGTCTCGGATCGCCGCGGGCGTGGAGAAGATCGGCAAGGAAGCCGCCACCCGGTTCAACCGGCAGACGGCCGTCATGGGCGCCCACATGGCGAAATCAATCGACACGAACGGCGCGAAAGTCGTTGAGTCGCTGCGGCAGGTCGAGCGCCAGACGGTCGCTGTGCAGAAGGCACGCAAGGCCGACGCCGACGCTCTCGGCCGCCTCGAGCTCGCACAGAAGCGCTACCAGCAGGTCACGAGTAATGCGAAGGCGACGGAGCTGCAGCGGGCCACCGCCGCGGAGTCGGTGGCGCGTGCGCAGCGCACGCAGGAGCTGACCGCTGACGGCCTGACTCGGGCGACCAAGGGGCTCACGCAGGCGCAGAAGGCCCAGGCCTCGGCGCAACGTGAGGCGAACGCCGCGCAGGCTGCCGCGAGCCGGTCTGGCGCGAGAACGCCTCTCGGATTCAATTTTTCGGCCGCCGGGCAGCAGGCCGAACAGGCCGGTACCGAGTCGGCCACCCGGTTCGCCGCCGGATTCAAGAAGGTGATCGGCCCGGCGATGGCGTTGGTCGGTGGCGCGGGTCTCTTCTCGACCATCAAGCAGTCGGTCAAGGCCGGCGTCGACATGGAGTCGAACTTGAACCGGCTGCAAGGCGTCACTGGGGCGAGTGCCCAGATGATGGCCAAGGCGTCGGAGAAGGCTCAGCAACTCGGCGCCGACACCACCATTGTCGGCGCCTCCGCAGCGGACGCCGCAGCGGCGATGCTCGAGCTCGCAAAGTCCGGCCTGAACATGAATCAGGCGATGGGCGCGGCCCCCGGCACCCTGCGGCTCGCCGCCGCCGCGTCGATCGACGCCGCCACCGCCGCCGAGGCGCAGGGCAACATCATCAACGCCTACCAACTCAAGGCCGAGGACGCGAACCACGTCGCGGACGCCCTCGCAGGTGTGGCCAACGCGGCAGCCGGCGAGGTACCTGACTTCATGCTGGGCCTGCAGCAGGCCGCAACGGTGGCGCACGGCTTCGGCATCTCCATGGACGAAACTGTCTCAGTGCTCGGCCTTTTCGCGAACGCGGGCATCAAGGGATCGGACGCCGGCACGTCACTGAAGACGATGCTCACCCACCTGGCGGCGCCGTCGGATCAGGCCGGCAAGGCCATGGACGCGCTGGGCTTGAACATCCGGAATACCAAGGGCGAGTTCGTCGGGATGCGCGAGCTGTTCCGGCAGATCGGCGAGGCGTCGAGCCGTATGCGCCCCGACGATTTCCAGGAGAACGTCGCAACGGTGTTCGGCACCGACGCGATCCGCGGCGCGATGATCGCCGGTCAGCAGGGCATCCAGACACTCGACAAGATGACGGCGGCAGTCACCAAGGAAGGAAATGCGGCGGCGATGGCCGCCGCCAACATGCAGGGCGTCCCCGGCGTCATGGAGAAGATCTCCAACGCTACCGACGGCGCCAAGCTGGCCTTCTACGACCTGCTCAAGCCTGCGTTGCAGTCCGGCGGCGACAAGCTGCTGACGGTGATCCAGGGCATCGGCGATAGCTTCGTCAGCCTCAAGAAGGGAACGGCCACAGGCGGATTGGCCGTCGTCGCTGACGTCTGGCGCGATATCTCCGGTGCCGCAAAAGATCTCGCGCCCACCCTCGGCAAGGCGATCAAGGCGCTCGCTACCGGTGCTGGTGGCGTCGCGGTCGTTGGCTGGCAGGCGCTCGGCATGGCGATCAAGGCCGTCGAGCCGCCGCTTCGCATCATCGCTGACCTGTTCGGCAGCAACCAATGGCTGTCGACCGGCCTCATGGCGGCAATCGCGATGTTCATCGCAAAGACGAAACTGATTCCCCCCGTGCTTAATTCGGTCAACAGCACCGTCACGCGGGCCAAGGGAGTGTGGTCGGAGCTGCGCACTCCGCTCAACGACGTCAAGGACAGGACGACTGGCCTGGTCACGCAGCAAGGACTGCTGACGCGCGCCACCGAGGGCACTCTCGGCCCGGTGGGCCGCATGCGCGCGGCCTACCTGGAGGGGGCGCAGCAGGCCAAGACGTTCGCGCAGAACAACACCTTCCTGCGCACCCAGTTGGTCCAGAATGTTGGTCCGCTGCAAAGGATTCAGCAGGCCGGGTCGAACGCGGTGACGTCGATCAGGGGCATGAGCACGGTGATGGGTGCCGCTCGGGCGGCCGGATCGGGCCTGTCCATGGCTGCCGGTGGACTGATGTCGGCACTCGGCGGCCCGTGGGGCATCGCGATCATGGGCGCTACCGCGCTGGTCGGTGGACTCGCTGCGGCACACGCCGACGCGGCGCGGAAGGCCGGCGAACAGCAGGCCGCGGAGAACGCGCTGAAGGACACGCTGGCCGCCGGGCGCCTGACGGACAAGACCCGCAAGGACATCAACACCGCGCTCGGCGAGCGCAAGGACGGCGCGCCATCGGCGCTGGATCGCGAGCAGTCGTTCAAGCTGCCGGCCGGGACGGTCCTCGGTGCCGCGACGGGCAGCGACTCGGCGCGGGCGCTGCTGAACAAGACGCTGACCGACAACCTCACGGCTGCCGGTAAGGGCAACGGCGATGTGCAGAAGATGCTCGACACTGCGCAGGCGGCCGGTGTCAGCACCGAGGAGCTGTCCAAGGCGCTGTCCAAGGAGGGCTTCAACTGGGACATCGTCACCCAGAAACTGAAGGCGTACAACGACGCCCAGCAGGCAGCGCTCGAACGGGAGCACCCCGGCGGGAAGGTCGAGCGGACCTATGAGCCGGTGCTGCGTGACCTCGACCAGTTGCTGGACAAGCTCCCCGATGCTGCCGAGTCGGCCGCGACGATGAACCAGGCCATGAATCAGCAGGCTTTGACTGCGACCCGTGCAGCAGAAGGCTGGGCGCAGGAAAACCGCTCCCTCAACGGCGTATGGGAGGCCTCGGCACGCGGCGTGGAGGCGTTCAAGGCCCTCGGCGCCGCGGTCGTCGCGGTGCCGTCCGACAAGCAGGTCGTGGTGAGCGTCCCCGACGACAAAAAGGCTGCGTTCATGCAGCAGATGCGCGACATCGGCAACACCGTCGAGCACCTGCCGGACGGCCAGATCGTGGTCACCGCGAACGACGACGCGGCGGTGGAGCGCTGGAAGGCGTACGTCAAGAAGGTCGAGGGCACGCCGGTCCAGGTGCCGATCGAGCTGCAGGTGCAGAACTACGACGCCGCGCTCAAAGCGTGGGTCCAGCGCCTGCAGTCCGGCCAGAACCCGGGCGCGATGCCACAGGCACCGGTCACGCCCGGCCAGACGATCGGCGGCCGCGCGACCGGCGGCCGGATCGACCCGTCCGGCCGAATCAGCGGGCCTGGCAGCGGCACAAGCGATTCGATCCTCGCGCAGGTGATGGGCGGTGGCTTCGTCAAGGTGTCCAACAAGGAGTCCGTCAACACCGCGGCGTCGACGGCGAAGAACTGGCCGCTGATCAACGCGATGAACAACGGCTACGTCCCACCGATCTCCTTGCTGCGCGACCTGTCCGGGTTGAAGGGATACGCCGACGGCGGCGGCTTCGCTATCGAGGACGCCGCCGAGTCTATGGTGGGTACCCCCTACAGCCAGGCGTTGCGCAACGACTGCTCCGGATCAATCGCGAAGCTCATCAACGCTGGTCTCGGCGACGGCGGCGACGGTCTGATGACCACGAAGAACGCTGCAACTTGGCTGGCTGCGCGCGGCTTCAAGACCGGCAACGGACCTGCTGGATCGCTCCGCGTCGGCTGGTACGACCACGGACCAGGCAACAACGACGGCCACATGGCCGCGACACTCCCCGACGGCCGCAACGTCGAATCTGGCGGCAAGAACGGCGTTTTCACCCTCGGCGCTGGCGCTGCGGGCGCATCGGACCCACAGTTCGACCAGCACATGTACCTGCCCGAGGAAGCCCTGTACCCGGAGGGTTCCGGCGGTTCTGGCGGTGGCGGCTTCGGCGGCGGGAGTTACGGCAGTGGGGGAGGCGGCGGCTACGGCGGCTCGGGCGGGGGCCCGACCCGCGCTGAGCAGCGAGCGCTGCGCAACGCCGCGCAGAAGGTCGACGACACCGCCAAGGCGGTCGAGATCGCCAAGCAGCACCTGGACGAGGTCAACGCCAACCCCAAGGCGAAGCCGTCGGCTCAGGCAGCGGCGCAGGAGCGGCTGAACAAGGCCGAGCGCGAGCACCAGGACGCCCTGGACGACCAGGCATCCAAGCAGGAAGAGGTCAACGAGAAGTCCGCCAAGCGCGGATCCCGCGGCACCGGCCGGGGTGACGGGGCCGGCGACGGCGGCCCGGACGGCAAGTCGTTCGGCAAGGACCTGCTGTCCGGGGCCATGGAGGTGCTCGGCTTCGACGGCTCGGTGTTCTCCGACCCGACCCAGTGGGGCATCTGGAAGCTGTTCACCGGCGGCGCGAATTACGTTGGCGGACTGCTGAAGAACTTTGGCGGTGGACCGGACGGCCAAGGCGACCAGCGCATGCTGCGCCCGCGCCCGGGAGACGACCCCAACCGCACCCAGCACTACGGCAACGGCGCCATGCCCGGGCCCGCTGGTGCCGGCGGTGACGGCGGACTCGGCAGCGTCGGCATGGGTTTGCTCGACTCCGTGCTGCCCCAGGCATCGGACTGGCTGCCCAACGCCACCAACGGCGGCGGCACCACCAACACCAACACGACGAACAACTCCAACAGCAACAACACCACCAACACGGGCGTCGCGATCTACGGGCCGGTCACGATGCAGCAACCCACCAACGCGCCGCCGCCCGACCGGATGGCCACGCGCCAGTCAGGACTGCCGAAGTGACAACCCCGGCGAAGATGGCAGAGGCCCTGTACCGCGCTGGCTGCGCGCCGTGGGACATCGGTGGATCCCAACCGATGATCCGGCGACTCGTCGCGCTCGGCGCTGTCCAGGGCCGCGTGCTCGACCCTGGCTGCGGAACAGGCTGGCACGCCATTGAGTACGCCCGGGCGGGTTGTGCCGTCACCGGGATCGATGCAGCGATGCCGGCCATTGCGACGGCTCGCCGCAACGCCCGTGGAGCAGGAGTCACTGTCGACTTCCAGATCGGTGACGTCGCCACCGTTCTCGATGGCTACGACGAGGCTCAGTTCGACGTCGTCGTGGACAGCAAGTGCTACGACAACCTCGATCCGGCAGCCCGACGCCGATACCTCGCTGGTCTACGGCACGTCCTCAAGCCCACCGGCAAGCTGTTCCTGTACGCCTTCGGAGGCGGACACATCAACGGGGTGCACAACCACGAGCTGGAAGATCTACGCCCGCAAGAAGCCTTGCAGGACAAAGGATTTCGTGTAACGTACGTCGGCGACACTACCTACCAGCTCGACGCCACACGCTGGGAACCGATCTGCAGCGAATGCCCACGGCGGCTACCGAAGGACCGCATGACCATCCCGGTCACCGAAATCCACGCCTGCGCCGCGAAGGAGTGACGATGGCTGAGCGCCGCCAACTGCCGCCGCAGATCAAACGGATCGAACTGGACGCCCGGGCCGGCGGCCGGCCCGTTGTTCGCTACCAGCTCACCGTCGACGTCGGATGGGACGGCCCCAAGCGGCTGCGGTTCCGCAAGCGATACAAGACCGAGCGCGAAGCCCGCGACGCCCTGGACTCGATTCGGGGCGACGTGGTCAGAGGCATGTACGTCCACGCCAACAAACGGACGATCAACCATGCGTGCGACGACTACATCGCCGGCAAGGTCGCCGCCGATCGGAAGCGATCGACCGTCAACGGTTACGAGGAGAAGCTGACGGTTGTGCGAGCGGAGCTCGGCGCCATCTTGGTGCAGAAGCTCACCAAGCGGCACCTCGACGACCTCGTGACCGCACTGAGGGCCGGGGGCCTGTCCTCCCCCACCGGCCAGACGCGGAAACCCTGGTCGCCACGGTCGATCAACTATCTGCTAGGACTCCTCGACTCGATCCTCGAGAGCGAGAAGAAGCAGGGCCACGTCGTGCGCAACGTGGCCGCCCTGGTCGACCGCGCCGACGCGGATCCGAAGCCGCCAGACACGCTCACGCCAGAAGAGGTCGAAACCGTCGAGAAGTACTTCACAGGCGACCAGTACGCGATCGCGTGGACGCTGGCGCTGTGCGGCATGCGACGCGGCGAGATCGCCGGACTGCGCTGGGAGCACGTAGACCTTCACCGCGGCACGCTCACGGTCGCCAAGACACGGCTGCGGTTCGGTAAGCACCTCGTCGAGGACACCCCGAAGTCGCGCGCCAGCCGACGCGAGCTTCCGCTGCCCGATCACCTGGCGGCCGCGCTCAAGACAGCCAAGGCGCTCCAGGCCGCCCAGCAGCTCGCGCTGGGCCCTGACTACCAGGCGTCCGGGTTCGTCGTCGTCAACGAAGCCGGGGAGGCTCTGAGCCCGCACACGTTGACCTCGCGGTGGGCCCGGCTGCTCAAGGCGGCCGGCGTCCGGCACGTCCGGCTGCACGACGCCAGGCACACCTGCGGGACCTCAATGCACCTGAAGGGCGTACCCATCGCCGTCATCGCAGCGTGGCTGGGGCATGCGTCCAAGGCCTTCACGATGCAGACCTATGTCCACTCCCAGCCCCAGGCTTTGGCCGCCGCCGCGCAGAGCTTCGCGCGAGTCGATAGCTGACAGCAATATCGACCTGACTCACCTTGCCGACGGCACCTACCATCGGCACTTATGGACAAGCGCCGCCGCACCGAGGCCGACTATGAGGCAGCGGCTGCCGACTACGCCGCCAACCCGCCAACCGCCGACGAGGTGCGCTCGATCGAGTTCGGCCCCGGTCTCCCGGGCGAACGCCTCACCGACGCGGACTATGCCGAGCTGGCCGCCGACTACACCGCCAACCCGGTCCGTCCGGACGAGGTGATCGGACCCGTAACGATCAACCCCTCCCACCTGCGCGACGCACCGTCGTCCGACAACGACGAGCCGTCCGAGTAGCGCCTGGGTCGCGCCGCCCGCGTGCCCGCCACCCGGCTGTTAGCTGAGCCCGACCAGGTGACCGAGCCGGCAAACACCCGCTGACCTGCGGCATTCGAACACCCGGCGTGGGACCGGCGGCTAGGCCGACGCCCACACTGCCCGCTGGTTGCCCCTCAGTGCCTCGTGGCTGGCCATGGTCCACATGAGCCGAGCCCGGCGAGCTGGCGGCCCTCCGGCCCCACCGGCCCCCGTGCGGGGGCTCCGGCGTCCGGCCCGAGGGGGGAGGGGGGTCGAAACTTCGTTCGAACCCCCAGCCGGCCCCTCGCCGCGGCAAGGGCCCTCTCCCCCCGAGGTGAAAGTGGACGTTTCGAACACGGGCCGGGCATCCAGCTAACTCTCGCCATCATCAAATAATGGTCGGCTATTTGCTGCGATACTCAAATGTGGCGTGTCGTCCGCAAATGTCGGCCGATCGAGGAAAATGGACACCGATGAAAGCGGCTGACCGGGCGGAACGTGACGAGCTGGTGCTGGCGCTGTTCGCCGCCGGCCTGTCGCTGCGGCAGATCGCCGACCGGGTCGGGCTCGCGTCTCCCCAGTCGGTGTCGAACATCGTTCGCCGCGAATCGCCGCGCCATCGGACGCTGATCGGGGCCGCTGGCGCCATCTTCATCGAGCGCACCGAGGCGCTGCTGCGGGCCAACATGCCGGCCGCGCTGCGCGGTGACTACAAGGCGGCGCTGATCGTCGATCGAGTTCTGCGGCGGCAGATGCTGTTCTACAAGCTCGACGGCACCAACAGCAGCGAGGACTGATCCCGGAGCGTCCGCTCAGCCCCTCGCGGCGCGGTAGTGATCCCGGATGTTCTTCGTGTCCCCGAGATAGCCCAGGGCGATGCAGTACGTCACCACGAAGTCCTCGTCCAGGCCAGCAGATTTGAACACGGCCATCGAGGCCTGGGGGATGTGCCGCTCGCGGCCGCGCTGCGCGCCCGAGGAGAGCTCCCGGGAGCTCATCAGCAGAAACCGGAATTCCTCGTCCAGCTCCTCGTCGAGAGGCGGGGTGGGTTCACCGGTGCCCGCGTTGAACGCCTGGACCGCGGTCGCCCAGCCTTCGAAGGACAGGTGATCGCCCCACTGGAACACGATGAGTGTGTGGTCCTTGGCTCGGCTGACGCAGTCCTGAAGCTGAGGCTCACGGGGCCACGCAGCGACCACAAGGCCGTGCCGGCGCTGCCCAGGACTGCGGCTAGCGACGTTTGGCGCGTTGCGGGCCATCGTGGCCAGCACCTTGGGCGAGCTGGTCTCGTTGCTCTTGAGCGGCGTGAAGATCTCGCGTTTCCGGTATTCGTCGTCCCCGACGTTGTCGTCGATCCAGGTTGCGAGGCGGTGCCCCGCATCGTCGTCGTACATGAACTCCCACGGGAGCCAGGCTCCCCGGTGTGCGATATGTGCGTGCATCACCGGGACGCTACCGCTGGGGTACGACACCTCTGCGCCCGTCGATGCACCCAGCGGCCTGGTCCGCCCCAAGGGGTTAGCAGGCACTCCGTATTTTCCCCGCATAATCGCCAGAGTGTCCGCTGGTGTCGCGTGGTGTCCGCTGGTGTCACGAAATGGCGTAATCGGTTGTGGCACAAAACATCAGCGGACACGGCACGACACCAGCGGACACTGCGACCCCAAGCTGAATACGCGGGTTCGATTCCCGTCATCGGCTCCACGAAGGTTGAATCTCCGTCACAACGGATACTTTGTGCCCCATGGATGTGCGCGCGATCGGCAAGGGCCTGGGCAGCTTGGACCGTGAGGTCTTCGAAGCAGTAGCCGAGTCGCCGAGCCCACTCCTGGACGCCACTATGCCCCGCCTGACCAGGGCCGCCGACCATTCCAAGCTGTGGTTCGCCATCGCGGCCGGTATGGGCGCGTTCGGCAGCCAGTCGGTGCGACGTGGCGCCGCACGCGGCGTCGTCAGCCTCGCGGTGACCAGCCTGGTGACCAACCAGCTCGCCAAACGAATCTGGGTCCGGCCGCGCCCGGACCGCACCCTTATCCCGCTGGTCCGGCGGAGCAAGCGTGTGCCCACCTCCAATTCCCTGCCATCAGGGCACTCCGCGAGCGCCGCGGCGTTCGCGGTGGGCGTCGGCCTCGAATCCGCGCCGGCCGGTCTGCCGCTGGCACTGCTCGCCGGCCTGGTCGGACTGTCGCGGGTGGCCACCGGCGCGCACTATCCCGGTGACGTGTTCGCCGGCTTCGGCATCGGCGCCGCCATCGCGGTCCTGGGCGCGCGCATCGTCCCGACCATTCCGGCCACCACCCTGCCGACGTCGGAGCCATTGCGGTTCCGCACCGAGCCCAGGCCGGAGGGCGAAGGCGTGGCACTGGTGATCAACCCGGCGTCCGGCGACGGGACGGGCAAGCGGGTCATCGATGAAGCCCGAAAAGCCTTACCGCGCATGGAAATCGTGGAGCTCCAAAAAGACAACGACATCGAGAAAGTGTTGCGGGAGACGGCCGCACGCACCGAGGTGCTCGCGGTCGGTGGCGGCGACGGGACGGTGGCATGCGCGGCGGGCATCGCCGTCGAGGCCGGCGTGCCGCTGGCGGTGTTCCCGGGCGGCACGTTCAACCACTTCGCCAAGGACATCGGTTGCGATTCGGTGGCCCGCACCGTGGAGGCCATCGCCGAAGGCTCCGCGGCCTACGTGGATCTGGTGTGCCTCAACGAGAAACGCATGGTGATCAACACCGCCAGCATCGGCGCCTACCCGAACTACGTGCGCACGCGCGAGAAGCTCGAACGGCGGATGGGCAAACGCCTGGCCGGCATGTACGCGTTGTACCTGACGCTGCGCAAGGAAGCCCCGGTACGAATCAGCTACGACGACAAGACACTTGAGACCGAACTGTTCTTCCTGGGCAACTCGACGTACTTCCCGTCCGGCTTCGCCCCGTCGGTGCGGCCGCGCCTCGATGACGGCCTGATCGACGTCCGAATCCTGGAAACCGGGCGCCGGTTCAGCCGGCTGCGCATCGCGACGGCGGTTCTGTTGGGCCGGCTGGAACGCAGTCCGCTGTATCACGAACTGCAGGTGCCGGAGTTCCGGTTCGTCGCGGTCGACGGACCCACCACCGTCGCCTACGACGGCGAGGTGGGAGAAGCGCTGAGCGAGGCCAGCTTCACCGTGCGGTACCGGGCGCTGCCGGTGTTTCGTCCTCTGCACTGACCATTGGCGCGCACGGCAACTCATGGACGGTTGCGCCATGCAAAGCCAACCAACTGGTTCCACACACCCATCGCATTCGAATGTATGATCGAAGACGTAGCCGCAGCGCCTCCAACAGCAGGTTCGGGGTGAGGTATCGATAGAAGTGCAGAATAGAGACAGCTTCAACGGTCTTGGGGTGGCAGATACCGATGTCTGCCACAATCTCGGCATGGCTCCCCCACTATCGGTATTAGACCGAGAGATGTATTCGGAGGCCGAAGCTGCTCGCCTACTGCGGGTCGCACAGGGGACATTGCACTACTGGTTGGAAGGCAAGACCACCCGAGACGGTCACATATATCAGCCCGTGATCCGCCCCGAACCAACGAAGCGGCGGACGGTGACATGGGCAGAGTTTGTTGAGGCTGGACTACTCAGTCAGTACCGCCAGCGAAACGTTGACCTCGACGAGGTCCGTCGTTTCATCGCCGTCCTACGTGAGAAAACGGGTCACCCCTACCCTCTAGCGTCCGAGCGTCCGTGGGCTCTGAACGGGCGCCTTTTGGTGGAGGCTCAACAGGAAAGCGAGCTCCCCCCGGAGTACTGGCTCTACGCGCCGACCGATGGTCAGCTCCTCCTACGGACTCCGGCCGCTCAGAGCTTTCTTGATCGAGTGACCTTCGAAAGCGATGAAGCCGTCTTATGGCGGCCCGCGGGCACGGATTCTCCTGTGGTCATTGACCCCGATTCGCGGTTTGGTCGTCCGTCCGTAAATGGCATCAGCACATCGATCATCAAGGAGTACTCCGACGACGGTTACGGCTATGACGAGATCGCTGAGGAGTTCAATCTAGATATTCGCGATGTGGAACTTGCCGTCGCGTACGAGCTTGAAGTCAAGTCGGCATAGGCGACTAACAAAGAGCCATTTGCCCGTGAAGAATGCTGAAGTCCGCTTCTATTTCGACGCAGATATCCTCGGGCTGGCGCACGTCGTCTGCCGACTCCGCGCGGACTGCACTTATCCTGCCGACCCAGGGCGGACGATCAAACGACACGCACGTCCGCCGTGCGAAATTCCTCAGCGCGCTAAAGATCGCGAATGGATCCCTGCGGTCGCCGAACGTGGTTGGGTCGCAATCACACGGGATGCCGATATTCAAACGCATCTGAGTTTGCTGCAGCTCGTCAAGGAGTACGGACTGAGGCTGGTCACGTTGTCAGGCAAGGAGGCGGTCGCTCCATGGGAACAGTTGGAGATTCTCATGCCCCATTGGCGCAAGATTGAGGAGATCCATCAGCGACAAGGGCCGATGATACTGGGCGCGACCCGCACGTCACTCCGCTACATCAACATTGACGCGGCAATCGGAAAGATCCGCGACGGACGTCAGCAGCCTGGTGATCGCAATCCCCACAGGAGTAGCGGGCCGCCAACGCTCTTCTAGCGGAGTCAGCCTCCATCGGGCTTGTGGGTCTCCCGAGCACCAGTCAAGTCCGAATGCACAGTCCAACAATGGGTCGACCAGCAATTACGGACACCGACTCCGTTGTCAAGCCAACGCGCGCAAGGCATTTGCGTCCGGCGGCTGGCCGACCAGTTCCGCCCCTGAGAGGCCCCTAGGGCCGCATCTCGTACGCACCGTCGTACGCCGCCACCTGTTCCCAGACCCGGTCGAAACGACCCACATCGGCAATCGGTTTGCGGATCGCCGCCAAGGCCCACTCCTGTTGCGCCACCGTTGAACTCGGCTTGCCGTGCAGCGCAACGGCATACGACGAGAAGTCACGGATCTGGAAGTCGAAGATCTGATCCAGCAGGTCGTGGTCGAGACCGGTCAGTTCGGCCTGTTCCAGGATCAACTGCCCGTAGACGACGAGCGTGAACAGATGCCCGACGACCAGAACGAAGTCGAGGTCGCGCTGCTGGTCGGCGTCGGGCGCCGCGGTCAGCAGCAGGTCCTTGAAGGCCTGCACCTGCTCGTAGAAGCGGGCCACGTTCGGCACCGCGAGGTTCCGCTCGTACACCGGCGCCCAGTCCGCGAACTGCACCTTGGAGGCACCGCGCGCGGGCCCCTGCGCCCAGAAGAACACGTCATCGGCCGCGTCGTCGCGGGTGCCGATCTCCGGGTAGCTCGCCGGGTTGAACATGTAGTTCGGCATGAACTTCAGGATCTGCGCGACGTTGACGTGCACCGTGCCCTCGAGCCGGGGCAGCGCACCGATGAGGCGGTTGACCTCGTTGAAGTAGGTGTTCTTCTCGAATCCCTTGGCGGCCAGCACATCCCACAGCAGGGTGATGACGCGCTCACCCTCGGAGGTGACCTTGGATTTGGTGACGGGGTTGAACAGGAGGTAGCGACGGTCGTCGAGGCCGGCGCTGCGGAAGTAGTCGATGGCGCGGTCGCTGAACAGCTTCATCGCGATCAACCGGGCATAGACGTCGACGAATGACGCACGCACATGCGGGAAGTCGGTCACCGGGTTGCCGTAGAGGATCCGGTTGTTGGCGTGCGTGATCGCCTCGTAGAAAGCGTGCTCGCACATGCCGATCGAGCCGCTGCACAGGTTGAACTTGCCGACGTTGACGGTGTTGAGCGCCGCCGAGAACGCCTCCGGCCCGGTGCAGAGGATGTCCTCCTCGTGCACCGGATAGTCGTTGAGCCGGAACGTGCTGACGAACATCTGGCCGTGCACGACGTTGTCGATCAGTTGGTAGTTCTGGTGGCCGCTGTCCGCGACGAACCACACGTAGCCGTCGGGCCCGTCGACGTCGGTGCGGCGCGAGAAGACCGACACCATGCCCGCGACGTTGCCGTTGCCGATGTAGTACTTCTCCCCCGACGCCCGGAACACGACGCCCTCGTCGGACGTCGGCGTCAGCAGCATGTCGGTGTTGTAGATGTCGGCGCCGTGCTCGCGTTCGGACAGCGCGAACGCCATGACCCCGCCCGCCTCGAGTTGGGCGGCGGCCCGCTCCTTGGCTTTGATGTTGTCGCTCTGCCAGATCGGGCCGAGGCCGAGGATGGTGACCTGCTCGGCGTACCAGTACGCGAGCCCGTAGAACCCGAGGATCTCGCTGAGCACGGCGTTGCGGGAGGTGTCCCAGCGCTTGTTCGGATCACCGTCCGCGAATTCCGACGGCGTCAGGAACGTCGCGAAAACGCGCTCCCGCTTGATGAATTCGAGAAAGTCGGCGACCCAGGTGGCGTCCAGATCGTCCTGCAGCAACCGCACCTTGCCGCGATCCTCGAACCAATCGATCAGCGCTCGCAACTGACGCCGCGTCTCGGGATCGAATTGCTGGGGGTCGAAATCGTTCGGGTTGAGCAACAGGCCGCGAGAGTTCGGCATGGGTACCTTCTTCGGTCCGGGTTTGGCACGAATCTAGCGCCCGGACGCTCGTGGGACCGCGGATTGCGCGTACTTATCCGAGGGCCACGCCGAGCTCCTCGGCGAACACCCTGATCATGTGCTGCACGCCAATCTCGTTGCGGCCGATGATCATGTGGTCGTGCTGGCCGTGCCTGACGCCTTCCCCGCACTGGGGCAGCATGGCGAAGTCCTCGTCGACGACCGCGGCGTGGACGTTGTCATACACCTGGTCGTACACCGCGCGCATCTCATCATTGGTGGCCGGCACACGTCCCATCCAGCTGTGCCGGACCGTGCACCGGGTCGGTTCGCCGGCCGGCAGGATGTCGATGATCTCGACGCCGACCGGGCTGTTCGCCAGGATCAGGTTGGGATAGATCCAGTAGATGACGCCCATGTTCTGATGCGGGTCCCACGACCCCGACGGGTCCTCGGCAAGGTTGGCAACCCAGGTGAAGGGAAAGCCGATGCGATGGTGCTTGCCGTACTCGTCGTAAACCCCGGTGTTGGGCAGGGTGTTCTGCCCAATCACGCTCTCGCCGTGGACAAATGGGAAGTGATACCCCTCGGCGAACGCTTCCAGGGCGCCCTTCCACGACACTTGGGACTGGAACTCCTTCTCCGTGTGGTAGCCGTATGCGGCATAGTTCATCAGCTCGAGTTCCGGCCCGATGGGCCCGAGATGGCCATCGACGTCGATGTCGGCGCCGGCAGTCAGTACGGCCCAGATGAAGCCATGTCGCTCCTGGCTCGGCAGCTCAACCAGTCCGTAATCGGCCTTGTCCATCGAATCGAACCCCGCCCTGCCGGGAACGGTGAACAGTTCGCCGGTGTTCTTGTAGCTCCACGCGTGGTACGGGCACGTGAACCGGGCGGCGTTACCGGAGCCGCAGGCCGGCTTCGCACCGCGATGCCGACAGTAGTTGAGTAAGACGTGACTGACGCCGTCACGGTCGCGGGTCACCAGTAGCGAGTCGCCCAACACCGAGCGCACGACATAGTCGTTGACGTTGGGAATCTGGGCCGACGGCACGATCGCCAGCGGCACCCGGCGCAGCACCTGCGACTCCTCGATTTCCGTGATCTTCGGATCTCGGTAGTAGTGCAACGGCACCCGGAGTTCGCGGTCAGCCATGTCCGTCGTCTTGTCGACCGCATGACGCAAGGCGCGCCTGGTCAGTGCCTCGTCCTGATTGCTGACCGGTCCTTCGGCGATCGCCGTCATCGCTGACCTCATTTCACGTTCGGCAACATTCGGACCATACATCAGTGGCACTATGTATGGTCAAGAGTCGGTGACGTTCAGCGATGAGCGGCGGGATGGAAGTATGCGGTGATGCGCAGACACGGCTGGTCTGGTGACATTCCCGTCGACGACGAGGAGGCGGTTCGCCGCATTGTCAGCGCGGCCCGCTCGTCGATCGACGCGCGTGGTTCGGTGAGCGTGTCCGATGTGGCCACTGAACTCGGTATCACCCGGCAGACCGTGTACCGCTATTTTCCGACGCTCGACGCGCTGATGGCGGGCACCGCGCTGTCGGCTGTCGAAGGCTTTCTGGACCGCTTGGCCGACGACCTGCAGTCGATCACCGACCCCACCGACGCCGTGATCGAAGGCATTGCCTACACCTTGGAACAGCTCCCCAACGACCGCTACCTGAGCTTGGTCATGCATCCCGGCAGGGCGAGTGCGTTCGCCGCGGGCGTCACCTCCGAGACGGCGATTTCCTTCGGCCGCTCCATCCTCGAACGTTTCCAAGTCGATTGGCCTGCAGCCGGTTTCAGTGGCCGGCAACTCGATGAGCTCGTCGAGTTCATGCTGCGCACACTGCAGTCGTTCATCCTGGATCCCGGCGGCCCTGACCGACACGGCAAGGAGCTACGCGCGTTCCTCCGCCGTTGGGTCGCGCCCGCCGTCCAGCTGCATCACGACACAGCCGCCCACACAGCTCCGTAGCCGCGCGGCCGGGCGACCCATCCCGGCATCTGAAACTCGCTCGCCCCCGGCCTCTCCCGCGTGCAAGCATGCCCACATGGCCAAGCAGTTCCCGGAGATCAACGACCGGTTCCGCACGTTCATCGCCGCGCAGAGCATCTACTTCGTGGCGACCGCAGCGCGCGACGGCCGGGTCAACCTTTCGCCAAAGGGCTTGGACTCGCTTCGCGTCCTCGGGCCACATCGGGTGGCCTGGCTGAACCTGACCGGCAGCGGCAACGAGACCTCGGCGCACCTGCTCGACAACCCGCGAATGACGTTGATGTTCTGCTCGTTCGAGCGCGAGCCGATGATCCTGCGGCTGTATGGCACCGCCCGTGAGGTCGCGCCCGGCGACGCGGACTGGGATGAGCTCTACAGCCAGTTCCCGCCGCACATCAGTGCCCGTCAGATCTATGACCTGAGCGTGGACATCGTCCAGACCTCATGCGGTTTCGGCGTGCCGCTCATGTCGGTCGAGTCCGAGCGCGTCCTGCTCGACACCTGGGCCGAGAAGAAGGGGCCGGAGGGTGTCGCCGACTACTGGCAGCAGAAGAACCTGTCGAGCATGGACGGCGCGCCGACGAAGCTGGCGCTGGGCTGAGCTCAGCCGGCGCAGGCGTCGGGGGCATCGACCCGCAGCGGGACATCGACGGGCACCGTATAGGTGACGACGACGTCGGCGGCACCGGTGTTCTCGTTGGCAACCCGGTGCGGTACCCCAGCGGGAATGAAAACCGCTTGGCCACTGCCGAACTCGGTCCCAGCGCAATCGCCCGCGGTCTGCAGCACGACACCGCCGGTGTTGATCACCGAATACTCGGTGCCGGGATGCGTGTGCCAGCCGCTGCTGGCGCCCGGCGCCAGCTTCAGTCCCTGAACGATGAGGGTCGACGGCGCGCCACCGGTATCGATGTCCACCGGAGCCGTGGTGTCGCCGCGCGCCAGGTCGGTCCGCACGACGTCACCCTCCGGCGGCGTCGCCGCTACGACGGGTGCCGACAACACGGCCAAGCCGAGTGCGGCACAGGCAATCCCAACGCGCAACTTTGTCATGCACCCACTGTGCGCGACGTCGGACGACCGCGTGTGGGTTTCGGCTACGCGACCATGACGTCGACCGACAGCCGCTCCCCGAGGGCGTAGACGGTCGGCCAGTCCTGATTCTGGGCGGCCGATTCCAGTGCATCGATGAGCGGGCTGTCCACACCCAATTCGGCCAGCCACGACGACACGGTGGCGGCGATCTGTTCCCCGGGCACCTCTTCGGCACGCCGGCCGTGCAGACGGTCGACCACCACGAAGGTCGGCGCGGCGGGGCGCCGGCGGCGGAAGTCGATGATGCTCATATCAATTGAACGAATCAGCCGTCAAAAAGGTTCACCCGGCCGGGCGCACCTAACGTGGTGTCATGGCTCGTTCGATGCGCGACCGCATGCTCGCTGGTGACCTGTACCTCGCCGATGATCCCGAATTGATCCGCGAGTCCAAACACGCACAGCGGCTCACCCACCGGATCAACGCGCTCGATCCCACCGACCTCGACGAACGCAACCGTCTACTCCGAGAACTCCTCGGCGCTTTCGGGGACGGCAGCGAGATCCGGCCGCCGCTGCAGTGCGACTACGGCTACCAAACGACCATCGGTGCACGCACTTTCGCGAACTGGGGGCTCATCCTGCTCGATGTCGCGCGGATCAGCATCGGCGACGATGTCCAGATCGGACCCAACGTGCAGCTGTTGACGGCCACTCACCCGCTCGAGCCGGGGCCCCGGAGAGACAAGTGGGAAGCGGCCGAGCCCATCACGATCGGTGACAACGTGTGGCTCGGCGGCGGCGTCATCGTGTGCCCCGGCGTCACGATCGGCGCCGACACCGTCGTTGGTGCCGGTTCAGTCGTCACCCGCGACCTGCCGCCGCGTGTGCTCGCCGTTGGCTCACCGGCTCGGGTGGTGCGCCAGCTGTAGACCACGATTCGAAGTCAATCTAACCAATTGGCCATGCGGCCAATTGACCGTCATGTAAATATGGCGGCGTGACTGAAGATGCCGATGTGGCACAAGCTCGGGCATTGCGCGCCGAGCTGCGTAGGCATGCCTGGGACCTCGCATCCAGGCTGGCCCGGGTCGAGTCCCTGCCCGATGCGACGGCCTGGTCAGAGCGGGCGCGATCGATGCGCCGGCGCGCCCGAGAGCTGCGGCGCGACCTCGACGAGGCCAGGTTCCTGATCGACCGATTGCATGCCCGGTTCCCGAGCATCGACGCGGCGGGTACATCGGCAGACGCTCCAAGTTATTGAGAACCCTCATTGACAATTACCCACTAGATGGTTAACAGTGCTAAGCGTCTCCGATGAAAGGCGCACCATGAGCACGCAGGACCAGCTCAACGAGCTCGGCTACTACGCCGTCACCCGGCATCCCGCGGACACCCGCGTGGTGCTGCCCGAGGCCCGGGATGCCGAGGCGCTCGGGTTGGGCTCCTGCCACATCGGTGAGCGCTTCACCGTGAAGGACGCGGGCGTTCTCAGCGGCGCGGTGGCAGGCGCCAGCACGACGCTGGGCATCGCGCCGTCGACCAATCACCACACCCGGCATCCCACGGTCACCGCGACCATCGGGTCGACGATGCACGCCCTGACCGAGGGCCGGTTCGCGATGGCGTTCGGCCGCGGGATGGGGCCCTACTGGCAGGCGATCGGTCTGCCGGTCGTGACCGAGGCGCGGCTGCGCGATTTCTTCGGCATCCTGCGCCGCCTGTGGGCCGGCGAGATGATCCTCGATCACGACGGACCGGCCGGGAAGTGGCCCATGCTGCGCCACGTGAACGGCCTGGAAGACGGGCCGCCGATCGGCCTGGTGGCGGTCGGCCCGAAGACCATGGAGCTGGCCGGCGAGATTGCGGATTTCGTTGTGCTGCATACGTTCTTCTCCGACGAGGCGACGGAGAAGTCTGTCGCCGCGGTACGCCGCGGCGCGGAGAAGGCCGGCCGGGATCCGGACAGTGTCCGCATCTGGGCCTGCCTGGCGACGGTCCCCGATGCGTTGTCCGAGGACGACCAGATCCGGCGTGGCGTCGGACGGCTCGCGACGTACCTGCAGGCGTACCCAGATGTCCTGGTCTCGGCCAACGGCTGGGACCGGGCGACGTGGGATCGCATCCGGCAGTCCGACCTGTTCACGGATGCGGCGACCGCCGGACCGATCGATGCCAGCGCGTCGTTCGAGACGCTGCAGCGGATCGCCGAGCTGATCCCCACCGAGTGGCTGGACGCCGTCGCCAAGGGCTCGCCGCAGGATTGCGCGAAAACCATTGCCCGCCAGTATGATCTGGGCGTGCATTCGGTGATCATGCACGGGGCCAGTCCGCACGAACTGGCGCCCGTCGTCGAGGCCTACCGGGCCAACCGGCCGACGCTGCACCGGGCCGTCGCGGCGAATCCGGGCCGATTTGCCTGACCGTCCGGCCCGCGACTCCCCGCAGGCGGCCCTCGCCCGGGAGCAGTGGCAGGCCGTCGTCACCGAGTCGGGCGCCGGCACCAAGCTGAACAAGCGCGGCCTGGAAACCCGGGCCCGCCTGCTCGACGTCGCCATCCGCTGTCTGGCCGACAGCGGTGGCGAGCCGGTGTCGGCGAACCGCATCGCCAAGGATGCGGGCGTCACCTGGGGCACGGTGCAACACCAGTTCGCCGACCTGGACGGGCTCTGGGTGGCGGTCATCACCGAAATCCACTCCCGCAGTTGGGCCTCGGGCCCGGAGACGCCGCGCAGCGGCACCCTGCGCGAACGGGTGGAGGGCGCCATCGAATCCGTGTGGCGCTACCTGGACACCACCGAGGGCCGCGCCCTCACCGCGCTGCGCACGTCACTGCCGGCACGACGGTCCGACATCGCCGCCGAATATCCGCGCACCGCAGCGGCTTTCGCGGCCCGTGAGCTCGACTGGATTCAGGGTTTCGATTATCTGATGGAAGGGCTCGACGTCGACCCGCACCAGTTGCACCGGGTGCGGTGCCTGCTTCCCGCCGCGATCCGCGGTCTCAGCAACGAACGGCAGATCGGGTTCACGTCGGATCTCGACGTCGCCCGCGCGGCTTTGACCGATGCCGTCGTCGCGTTGTTGGCCCCGCCGCGGCTGTAGTCACTCAACGAGATCGGCGGTCGCGGGTCCGAACAGGTACAGGTGATCGAGCACCGGCGCCGCGTCCCCGGACCACGCCATGGCCGCCATCTGACGACGGCTGCGCCGCCCGGTGCGCCAGCGCACCGCTTCGAATCGCGTCGTCTTCAGATCGACCGCAGGTTCCGCGTCCGGACCGCACCGGTACTCACCATCCTCGACGAACACACGCATCGGCACCGGCGTGACCAGCATACGCAGGAGCTGATCCGAAACCTGCTGCAGGGCAGCGGAATCACGCGCGCCCGGTCGGCCGATCGCATCCCGGATGTCATGTTCGTGGACGACGATGTCGCCGAGCGGCGGCGCGATGCCCTCCCGTGCGAGCCGCGGCAGCTCGGCGGCCGCATCGCCCCAGGCCCGCAGGATGTCGTCGCGGCCGCAGCCATCGAACCGAGCCACTTGCGCTGCCGTCTGGGCATCGTTGGGTGGGGCGACCCGGCGCCCCGCGGCCCAGTCCTGCGCGACGCCGGCCATGTGTGCCAGCACATCCCGCACCGACCAGCCGGGACAGGCAGCGACCGCAGTATCGACGGAAACATCTGGCGCACTGACCAACTCGACGATGCGGTCCATGGTCTGCTGGTAGAGATCCGCGAGATGGGCTTCATCGCTCACAGGAGGCGCACCCTTCCGTGCGGGGCGGGCGGGGATCGTCGGGCTTGCTGGGATCGGGGTCGCCGAACCATCGCGAGGGCTGATGCTCGCCGTAGGTGTCATGCCAGTCCCACCATTCGTAGGGTGGGTCCTGCGGGTATCCGGGCGGCGAGTCCTCCCAGGTCTCCTGCCGGCCGAGCGCCGTCATGTCGAGATAGCTCCACGAGGTGCCGAGCGCCTCGTCGCCGCGGTTGTTGATGAAGTAGGTGCGGTAGATGGCGTCACCGTCGCGGATGAAGGCGTTGGTGCCGTGCCACTCGTGTACGCCGAAGTCGACGTCGAAGTCGTCGGTGATTGTGTACCAGGGCATCTTCCAGCCCATCCGGGCCGTCATCCGCGCGATGTCGGGCTGCGGCGCGCGTGAGGCGAACGCCAGCGTCGTGTCGCGCGCGTTCAGGTGGGCCACATGGCCGACGTTGTCGGCGATCATCGAACAACCCCGGCAGGCGTGCTCGGGCCAGCCCTGTACGCCCTCCTCGAAGAACGCCCGGTAGATCACGAGTTGCCTTCGCCCACTGAACAAGTCGGCCAGGCTGAGCTCGCCGTCCGGACCGACGAAGGTGTAGTCCTTGGTGACCGGCGTCCACGGCATGCGGCGGCGCATCGCCGCCAACTGGTCCCGCTGGCGGGTCCATTCCTTCTCGGCGACGAGCATCTTCTCCAGCGCGGCGTCCCATTCGGCCGCGGACACGATGTCGGGTTTCTGCACGGCGTCTCTCCTCCACAGAATCATTAAACAAACTTGTTGAACGTCACCGTTCCAGGAGAGCACGATCCGCCGCTATAGTCAACAAGATGGTTGAAGATCAGCTGCTAGACCGGGCCTACGCCGCCCTGGCAGATCCGACGCGCCGCCGGCTATTGGAGACGCTGCGGCAAGGCGATGCGCGCATCACCGACCTGGCCGCCCCGCTGCCGATGACGTTCGCCGGCGTCTCCCGGCATATCGGCGTGCTGGAATCGGCGGGCCTGGTACAACGCGATGTCCGCGGCCGCGAACGCTGGGTGTCCCTGCGCCCCGAGGGGCTGACCATGGCGCAGCAGTGGATCAACGAACAATCCAACTTCTGGTCGGTGCGGGCGGATGCCCTCGCAGACCGCTTGCGACGCAAAGGAAACGGTCAATGACAGAACCCGTCACCGTGCGCGTGCAGCGCGTCATGCCGGCAGTCCCCGACGTGGTGTTCGGCGAGTGGCTCGATGTCGAGTCGCTGATGGACTGGATGTGCCCACGCCCGTCCCGGTGCGTCGCCATCACCGTCGAACCCCATGTCGGCGGCAAGCTGCGGTTCGACGTCGACCACGACGCCACGGGCACCATCGTCCTGATCATCGGCCACTTCCTGGAGATCGACCGCCCGCGACTGCTGCGTTTCACGTGGAGCAATTCGAACTGGCCCGACCCGACGATGGCCAGCGTCGTCAACGTCACCTTCGAACCCCACGGCGAGGGCGAGACGCTGATGAAGATCGAACACTCTCTGCTGCCCTCGCACGAGTACGGCAACTTCCACAACGGCTGGGCGCGCACCGCCGAGCAGTTGGAGGTCGTGCTGCGTAAGCGCTGACCGGGACGGCTAGGTCAGAAGTCCCCGCAACGCCGTCGCAGCCAGCCGCCGGGCGTGTTCCTCGGTCAGCGTGTAGTGCCCGGTCATGCGACGAAAGATCAAGGGCCCGAACAGGATGTCGATGACATCGTTGATGTCCACTGTCGCATCGACCTCGCCACGATCCGCGGCCCGCTGCCACAGCGTGGTGATGGCCGCTCGCCGGCCGCTGAGGAAGTACTCCCGGAAATACGTCGCGCCGGCGGGATCGTCGACGCATGCCGCGAGCAGTTGGGCGAACACCTCGCCGCGCGCGCTGGCATAGAACGCCGACACGCGCACGACCTGTTCGGTGAGATCGCCTGCCGCGCTGCCGGTATCGGGCAACGGCAGGGCCTGCGCCATCATGGCGCCGAATGCCTCGGCGGCCACCGCGGTCCGCGACGGCCAGTGCTTGTAGATGGTGGCCTTGCTGGCACCGGACCGGGCGGCGATGGCATCGACCGTCGCGGCCGGGAAGCCGCCCTCGTCGAGCAGCTCCGATGTCGCGTCGAGGATGGCCTGATGGATACGGTCGCTGCGCGCACCGGTGGGGCGGGCGAAGGTGACTTCGTCCGCCCCAGAACGGGTTTCAGGCGACATCGTCGTGGTCGGTGGACTCGGCGACGGCGCGCCACTGCGCCAGTTCAGCCTGCACGTGGGCGATTTTGGCCTCCACGGCGGCAATGGTGTCGCGACCCAGCTGCAGCCGCACCGGCGGCTGCTCCGACTCGACGACGTCGATGATCGCGTTCGCGGCCTTCACCGGATCGCCGGGCTGGTCGTGGTTGCGCTCGCCGGCGGTGATGCGCATCTGGCCGGCGGGGCCGTCGGCGTAGTCGTCGATGACCTGCTGCTGCGTATGCAGGCTCGACGAGTCCAGGAAATCGGTGCGGAAGTAGCCGGGCTCGACGACCATGGCATGCACGCCAAGGGGTTTCAGTTCGGCATGCAGCGCTTCCGACAGCGCCTCGACGGCGAACTTGGTCGAGGCGTAGACGCCCCAGCCGGGCGAGCTGACGAAGCCGCCGACCGACGAGATGTTGACGATCGTGCCGGAGCGCTGTGCCCGCAGCACCGGCGTCACCGCACGGGTCACGGTGAGCAACCCGAAAACGTTGGTCTCGTACACCGCGCGCACCTCGGCGTCGCTGGCTTCCTCGACCGCACCCAGCAGCCCGCGGCCGGCGTTGTTGATCAACACATCGATGCGGCCGAACCGCTCGACCGCGGCCTGTGCGGCGGCACGCGCCTGCGCCTCGTCGGTGACATCCAGTGGGACAGCCAGCAGATGATCGCCGGCGTCGGGCAGCGCCGCGGTGACGGCCGCGGCATCACGGGCCGTGGCGACGACGTCGTGCCCGCGCGACAGCGCTTCGCGGGCGATCTCCAGGCCGAATCCGCGGGACGCTCCGGTGATGAACCAAACGCTCATGATGTGACCTCTCCGAGGTTCAACTGAACTGTACGATCAGTTTAGTTTTGATGGACGCACGATACAACGGCGGACTTCCGCGGGTTATTCCGAGCGACAAACCGACGAGCTCAGGGACTCAGACCGGCAACCATCCACCTGGTCGTACGGCGAACGTGGCGCCTGTCGTAATTCCTCGCGGCGAGCCGCCCCAACAACCGACACGTTCGACGCCGGGAGCTCAGCTCGCTACGCCAGGGCAGGCCCCGGCCAGTCACTCGCGAACATCGCAATTTGCCTGCGCTGAGCCTCGTCGACAACCAAGTCGAGACTGTTGGCGCGCGGGTAGACCTCCGCCGCTTCCCATAAGGCGGCACGCACACTCGTTGCCACGCCGATCTTGACCCCGCGCTCACGAAGCGCGACATGCAGGCGTTCGGCGTCAAACAGGTGCACCGAGTCGATGCAGAACGGACGGAGGCCACCGCGCGACGAACCAGCAGCGGCCTTCGGACCTGCAAATACCAAGTAGCAATCGACAGGCGCATTCAAATTGATGTCGAGTAAGCCCTCGAGCTTTCCGTACGCCTTGACATTGACTGTGCGACCCGCCAGCAGACCGGTTGTGAAGCGGCCGTCGTAACCCGCGACATTTGCACCGTGCTCCAGTTCAATGTCGAAGATACGGGCTGCAATCCACTCACCGATGTGTCCCACAAGTGCCGGCCGGCCGAGCAGCGCTCCCAGTCGCGCATCAAGCGCGTTCCGTTGCTGAAGCAGTACGGCAAGCTCGGCGAGTTCTACCTCGTCACGCTGATCCATCCGATGACAATGTCACGGAACCTGCACATAGTGTCCACTGCTACCGTCGCCCCGTGGATCTGACGGACTCGTACACCCGCGTGCTGCCGCCGCACATCCGCGACCGGTACGAGTTCATCGAAACCCGCAATGCCGCCGCGATCCTCGCCGCCACCAACCCGCAGCGGTTCGACGAGCTCCTCACCGCGCTGCACGAATTCCGGCTCCGTACCGACGATCTCGTCCAGCCCGGCGGCCAGGAGACCGAACTCGCCGCCCGCCTCAACACCGCCTTCCGCAACAAGGGCTGGCGCGAAGCGCGCGTGGACACCCGAATCCGCTTGGAACTGCGCAAGATGCCGCACAAGCCGGCGGGCGAGATGCACCCCACGCTGGAGGACACCGAGGTGTTCAACGAGGGTTACAAGGTCGACAACTTCGTCGACCGGCTGGCTCTCGATGTGGAGTGGAATGCCAAGGACGGCAACCTCGATCGCGACCTGAGCGCGTACCGGGCGTTGTATGACGCGGCGCTGATCGACGTCGCCGTCATCATCACCCGCACGCAGACCGACCTGCGCACGCTCGGCTACCGCCTGGGCATCGAGGCCGGCATGGACGACGAGCGCGCCCGCCGCATCCTGGCCACCACGACCACCACCAACACCGAGAAGCTGCGGCCCCGCATGCAGCGCGGCGACAGCGGCGGCTGCCCGCTGCTGGCCGTCGCGATCTGCGCCCGGACTTGGGCCGAGTACACGCCGGATCCGGAGGACCCGGACACGAAAGCCGACATCTCCGGACTCGCGGGCCTGTGGGACGCCTGACCTGTCGGCCCCGGTCGATACTCTCTCGGCTGTAGGGGATCAGTAACGGAAGGTCGGAGGTCGCGGTGGTTGAGCCGCTCGGGAGGGGCAAAGCCGGGGAAGGTTTTAGCAAGACCGTTGGCGACATTGGCAAGTTCGCGCGAAAAACCTCAGCGCAGTTGTTCGAACAGGCCAGCGAATTCATGGACGTTGCGGTGGACAGCGTTGAGAAGCTGACAGCGAAAGAATCGGACCCGTACGCGGAGGCCATCGCCACGTACAACGCCGCATTCGTCGCGATGAACGACAAAGGTCAGTCCGTACTCCGCCAACGTGAGCGCTCGACGGATCTAATCGAGCTCGTCGAGTTGCTCGTAAACAGCATCGCCAACACCCCGAAGACATTCGAGACCGACTTCGACGAGATCGACATCTACAAGGCGCAGTTCCTGGACGCAGAGGAATTCGCCCGCAACGACCTCGAAGCAGCGCGAGTTTCGGCCGCGAGCGCCGGAGCTGGGCTCACCGCGGGCGTTGCCGTCGCGAGCGTGGCCCCCACCGCGGCGATCTGGGTCGCTACCACCTTCGGCACTGCATCAACCGGTACCGCGATCTCTACCCTCTCCGGAGCCGTCGCGACCAAAGCTGCTCTCGCATGGCTCGGCGGCGGCGCAGTGGCAACCGGCGGCGGAGGAACTGCTGCGGGCAGTGCCCTGCTCGCACTCGCGGGCCCTATCGGGTGGACGGTGGCGGGTGCCTCGCTCCTCGCCTCGATTGCGCTCTTCGCCAAGCAGAAGTCCGACAATCGAGAGGCACAGCAGGCCGCACTGACCGCCGTGAAGCAGAACACCGCGCTCATAAACGGCCTGGAGGCCCAGATCGACGCTCTCCTCAAGCGCACGGTCTCCATCCGTGAACTGCTCATGAGGAGCTACAGCGAAGCAGTGGAGTTCCACGGTGCCGACTTCCGCGGGCTGTCAGCGCCACAGCAGTCCCGACTCGCCGCGCTCGTGAACGCCACCAAAGCGTGCGCAACCCTGCTCAGCACGCGCATCACACCGGATGCCGCCGATGAGTGACACCGCGAAAACCACGAGAAGCAACCAAGAGCAGGCCGTCGCTGCGTGGGTGAACTACTTGAATCAACTTCGGTTGGACACCTTGCTGGGCGCGTTGAGACGGCAAGATCAGAATCTCCACGACGCTCTCGCCAGTATGGCTGAGGCAACTCGGACGATCGACCTCGAAGTGATCGCCGCTGACCGCGGCGGAGTGAAGGGTATGCACGGCTTCATCGCAGAGATCGCTGAGGTGGGTGTCGGCAACGCTCGGAGTCAGGTCATTGGAGGGGGATCCGTCTACCAGTGGGTTAACGACAACGGGCCTGTGGATCTAATGCGCAGCGGCGTGGCGATTCAGCAGAAGTTCGTCGCGGCCGGTGGCCGCTTCAGTCTGGGCGCCATCGAGGAACATCTCCAGAAGTATCCCGACTTCGTGGTAAATGGCGGCAAGTACCAGGTCCCGAACGACCACTTCGAAATGATCCAGACGCTGTGGGCTATGCCTCCCGACCAGGCGAACAGGCTGACACCCGCCGACGGAGGTCCGTCTCTCCGGGATTGGAAGCGTGTGCGCGCCTTCTTCGATGAGCGATCCATCGGGATCGAGTCGCTGGAGCCGTCTCAACTGAAATACAGCGAGGTGCAGCGGGGCACCATCGGCGCAACGATGACGGCGGAGGAGGATTCCCTCCGCGCCACCGACCAACGCCTGCGAGACAGCGCTTATCAGGAGAGCCGGCCGACGTCGGCACAGGCCGCGAATGCCACGCTCGTCGCCGCAGCCGTCGAGGGCGGGACTGCCTTGGTACAGGCCGTGGTTGAGAAGCGCCGTTCGGGTAAGGCACTCAAGAACTTCACGAGTGAAGACTGGATCTCCATCGCGGGCACGACCGGCGGCGGTGTGGTCAAGGGCGGTGTCCGAGGGTTCAGCGTCTACTCGCTCACGAACTTCACGGCGACGTCCGCGGCAGCTTCCAGCTCGATAGTCACGACTGCCTTCGGAGTCGCGGAGCAGGCGAACAGACTCCGTCGCGGCGAGATAGACGAATTGGAATTCATCGAGAACGCAGAGCTCCTATCTCTAGAAGCCGCCGTCAGCGCGCTGTCTTCCTTCGTCGGGCAGGCACTCATTCCGATACCCGTCCTCGGCGCCGTGATCGGGAACACCGTCGGCACCGTCATGTACAAAGCGGTATCGTCCTCCCTCTCCGAGCGGGAAGCAGCACTGATCGAGCGTTACCTCGAAGAACAACGCACGCTCGACGAGCAACTGGCCGCCGAATACCAGGACCTCATTGGAAAACTCGCCGCGAGCATGTCCGACTACCTCGGGGTGCTCGAACGCGCATTCTCACCTGACGTTGATATCGCCCTAGCCGGTTCGGTGCAGCTCGCGCTATATGTCGGCGTGGCCTCGGAAGACGTCCTGGATTCCGAAGAAAAGGTCACCGCATACTTCCTCGACTAGCAGTTGCCAGACGATATGGGACAAAGACCGTGATGCCTAACCCGCGGCGCGATCAAGCTGTCCCCGAATATGTCGGTGCCATCGCCTACGATTTCGTGAAGATCTTCTCCGTTCGAAAAGATCTAATTCGAAGGTAGGAGTGACAACGTGGCGAAACGCAGCGACCAGGCCGGCGCCGAGTCGAAGGCCGCCCCCCTGCGCGATATCGCCGCGCCGCCGCCGCTGCCCACCATCGATGGCGGCTGGAAGACCGTATTGGCCGATCCGCCTTGGCGTTTCACCAATCGGACCGGCAAGGTGGCACCGGAGCACCGGCGCCTGGACCGGTACTCCACGCTCGATCTCGAGGCCATCTGCGACATCCCGGTGTCCACCGTCGCCGCGCGTGACTCGCACCTGTACCTGTGGGTGCCCAACGCGCTGCTGCCCGAGGGGCTGCGCGTCATGGAGGCGTGGGGCTACCGCTACGTCTCCAACGTCATCTGGGCCAAGCGGCGCAAGGACGGCGGGCCCGACGGGCGCGGCGTCGGCTTCTATTTCCGCAACGTCACCGAGATCATCCTGTTCGGTGTGCGCGGCAGCATGCGCACGCTGCCGCACGCCCGCAGCCAGGTCAACATGATCGAGACCCGCAAGCGGGAGCACTCGCGCAAGCCCGACGAGCAGTACGGATTCATCGAGGCCTGCTCGCCCGGCCCGTATCTGGAGCTGTTCGCCCGGCATCCGCAGCCGGGTTGGACGGCGTGGGGCGACGAGTCCGCCGCCGATGTCACGCCGCGCGGCCAGGTCCACAAGGGTTACGCCGGCGGCGCCATCGACGTGCCGCCGGTGACCAAGCACGTCCGGCTGGACCCGACGACGGCCGAACGCATCGGCAAGGAACTGCGCATCCGCTACGAGAACGGCGAGAGCATCCGCCAGCTCGCCGAGGAGACCGGCTACGGCATCACCCGCGTGCGCGGACTGCTGGAGCGGGCCGGCACCACGTTCCGCGGTCGCGGCCCCCAATGAGAATGGGCCCCGCCGAAGTGGGGCCCATCGACAGTTGTCGGAGGTTTACCAGACGCGCACGTAGTCGACGAGCATCTCGGCCGGGTAGCTGCCACCCTTGGGGTCACCGCCACCGGAACCGGACACCGCCAGGTTCAGAACCGGGAACACCGAGTAGCCGGGCAGGTTGAACGGCCAGTCGTCCAGCGAGTTCGCCGGCACGTAGAAGTACGGCTGCATGCCTTCGGTGTAGTCCTGCCAGAACGACATACCGGCGTCGTTCCAGGTGACGCGCCAGGTGTGCCAGCCACCGTCGATCGGGTGCGGGTGCGTGTCGAACGACGTACCGTCCGACCGGGCGTGCACCGTGGTGCCCGACGGCCACTCACCATTGCCGTACCACTCGGCCAGGTCGATCTCGCCGCCGACGACGGGGTGGTCGTTGGACAGCCACCAGGCCGGCCAGCAGCCGTTGGTCAGGCAGTTGAACTTGATCCGGGCTTCCCAGGTGGTGTTGATGCCACCCCAGAAAGTGCCGAAGACCTTGCCGCTGGTGTATTTCCCGTTGGCATCGCGCGTGGCGCGGATGACGAGGTTGCCCTTGCCGTCGAGGAAGACGTGCTCCCGGTCGTCGCGGTACTGACCCATGTTCTCCGGGCGGTCCCAGAACACCGGGTTCTTGATGGTCTCGCGCCGCGGCGAGATGTTCCACTTGGCCGGGTCGGGCCGCGACCCGGCGGGGCCGTCGAACTCATCGTGGAAGATGTAGGTGGGCGTTTGCGCGGCGGGCTGCGGGGCCAGCGGCGCAGTGGGCGAACTGCCCGGTTGGGGATCCGCCAGAGCGGCGGGGGACGGCATCGCGGCGGCGGCCAGCAGGCCAAGCCCCGACGCGCGCATCATGTTTCGACGATCCATTTCCGGCACAAGGGGATATACAAGCCGCTCAGACAGACTTGGCGCAACTTACGACACGCTTGAAATCACCTGTCAGAGCGGCATTCTCATCACGGGCGCAGGAGCGCTAACCAGCAGTCAGCAAAACGTACGCTTGTCCAAATCTCTATGCCAGCCAGCGAATCCCTACCCGAGCATTGAGAACAGCAATACCGAACGCGCAGGTGTGCAGACAGCCGCGCATTCGGCACCACCGAGAAACCGAAACCGTCCAGCAATACCGGTTCAGGTTCAGCGGTCGGAGTTCTGGCCCTCCCAGACCTGGCCCGCTTCGCCGGCCGCTGCCGCCTCAGCCGCGGCTGCGGCGGACGCCGACGAGGCAGCCGCTGCGGCCGATGCCGACGCCGAGGCGTAAGCCTGCGAACCCGCCGGGCTACCCAGCGAGTTACCGGGGCTACCCGCGGTGGCGAACGCCGCCTCACAGTTCAGCGACAGCAAAACCTGACTGCTGCTCGAACCACCGCTGTTCGCCGGCGCTGCCACCGTGCGGGCAACCTGGTTGGTCACAACGCAGTTCGGCCACTGCAGCTGGTCGCCCACCGTCGTCGAGACCAGCGGCTTGAATCCAGCACTGGACAGCGCCGACCGCGCGTCGCTGAACTTCTGGCCGACCACATTGGGCGCAGAACCGGCGGACGCCACACCACTACACATCAAGGCCACAGCACCCAGCGAAGTTGCCGCAGCAACACCCCATGCAGTCTTCATGGGGCCCTATCCTGCCTTAACTCCCGGCGCTGCGCTCATCGTTGAAGCAGTTGATGCCGCCGGAGACCAGGTTTGGGTGGCCCCGTTGTTGAATTCCGGGACTTCCGGGCTGTTGAAAACGGTGTTGGTCGGGGCGTGGTCGGAGCCGGCGACGGCGCCTCCATCGGTCACTCCAGCGGAGATCGCACCCAGAGTGCCCAGCGCAACCATGGCCGCAGCGGCCGCCAACCCGACGCGTGTTCTTGTCGAATTCATAGAACAAGATTGCCGCGTCTGTGGTATGCGAGCAAGTAAATTTCCTGTTCACACTGACGTTCCGACGCCTGCGTCAATAGTCAATACGGGATTCAAATCAGCCAGACCCGATGCAAATCCGCCCATCAATAGGGGTATTGCTGCGGATACTGCTGCGGGTACTGCCCGTACGGGTACTGCTGCTGTCCCGGGTAGTACGGATTGGCCGGCGGCTGGGATTCCACCGGTTGGTCCGGGCCTTTGGGGACCTGAATCGGGATCGGCACCGGCACGAACGGCAGCCGGATGTAGCTCGTCGTCATGGTCGGCGTCGTCGAGGTCGGCGTCTCCGACGTAGGCGGGGGTGGCGGCCGAGGCGGCGGCTCGCTCGTGGTGGTGGCGGTGGTCGCCGGCGGTGGAGTCGTCGTCTGCGCGTGCGTCGTGGTGGTGTGCGTCGGCGCCGGTGCGTGGGTGACCGGCGGTTGGTACGTCGGGCTGGGCTGCGGGGGTGGCGGTGCGGGGACCTCGTTGGTGACGGTGACAGTGCTGGGCGGCGCCGGTTCGGCCGGCGGCGCCGGCGGTGGCGTCGGAGATTCGCTCAGCGACGGCGGCGGGGTGGTCGGCGGCGCGACGGGCTTGCGGTCACCGGTCAACGCGATCGTCACGCCGCCCACGGCCGCGATCGCGGCGAAGATCGCGACGCCGAACACCACCAGCGGGAGCCGCTGCCAGGCCTTGGACGGCTCGGCGGCCACCGCCGCGGCCGGCGGCACGTACTGCGCGATGGCGCGAGTGGTCGTGGTGTCACCGAAGACGTCGTCGCCGGTGTAGGGCAGCAGGTCACCGCCGCCGTCGGAATCCTCGGACCAGGCCAGGGACGGCCCGGTGGTTTTGACCACCCGGGCGGCCGCGGTGTCGGTGAGCACGTCGAGTTCGGGGATGGCCGCGGGCGCGGTGGCAGGGCCGCCGTCGACCGCCGCGGTCGGTGCGGTGCCCAGCAATGCGGCCGGCGCCATCCCGGTCTTGGCGTCGGCGTCAGCGCCGTACACCGCGAACAGTGCCGCACCCACCGCGGCATCGAGCGCCGGCTGCGGGGTCGTGACGAGAATGCCCGCGGCACCACGCGCCTCGAGATGTGCGGCGAGCCGCGTGCTGACCACCGGGATCCGCGCGCCACCACCGACCGCAACCAGCGAGCTGACGGATCGCCACGCAATGTTGTTGCGCTGCAACAGCTCATCGAGCTCCGCCAGCACCCCGGTCAGCGGTTCGTCGAGCAGTTCAGCAAACTCGGCGCGGGTGACCTCGACATCGCCCTGGTGGCCCGGAATGTCCACCGGCACCGTCGCCGTCTCGGCCTCCGACAGTGCTTCCTTTGCCGCACAGCAGGATTCACGGAGTTTCTCCAGTGAACTCACAGCCGCGGTGCCTGCGGTGTCCACTCCCCCGGCACCACCGACACGGTCGAGCACGTGCGCCAGCAGCGCCTGGTCGACGGCCTCCCCGGAGAATTCGGTGTACCGCACGGTCTCGATGGGCTCGAACGACGTATCCGCCGCAGCCAGCGTGATGCTGGTGCCACCACCGCCGAAATCGAGCAGCGCCGCGGTGCCGGTGGCGGGCAGACCCGGATTGGCGTGCAGTGCGGTCAGTGCCGCGACCGCGTCGGACACCAGCCGCGCCGGAACCCCGTTCGGCGCCAGGCTGGGATTGGATCGCATGACGGTCCGCATCGCCCGCAGCGTCGCGGTATCCCAATGCGCCGGAACGGAAATCGCCAGCTGTCCTGTCGGCGGCTCGCCGCCCGCGGCCTCGATCAGGGCGTCCAACGCCTCGGCCACCAACTGGTCGGCGTGATACGCCGTGCCATCGGGCGCCACCATCGGCACCGGGTCACCGACGCGTTCGACGAAGCCGGTGAGTGTCACGCCGTCGTCGACGGCATCCGCGGCCAACCCGATCTGGGGCGCGCGGTCACGGAACAGGCGCAGCACCGCGCGCCGCACCATGGGCGGTTCACCGACGCGCGCTGCGACCAGGTTGGTCGTCCCGATCGACAACCCCAGCTGGTGGCTCATAACCCCACCACCCTAACGTGCGAACGCATTGCCGCAGCTCGGGACACGTGCGAACGGCGTTCTCGCAGATTGCTTTTCGTCCGCTGTGTCCGCCCTGTGGACGAAACCTGCCGAGCCTGTGCGCCCGGTGTGCTGCAACGCCCGACAGGGGCGGCATCGACGAGATCCACAGTCACGACCGCACCCCCGACGCGACGATGCCGCTCAAGCTGAAACCCGGTGCTGCCCTTCATATCTGATTACTTGGCAACGGCGATCAGCGCTCCCGGTTGCAGCCATCGCATGATCTTCACCAGGGTGCCCTCGTCGATCGCCACACATCCGGCCGTCGGGCCGTCACCGATGTGGACGAAGAAGGCGCCGCCGTTGCCGGGCGTCCGTTGCGGGTTGACGCCCATGACCACGGCGTACTTGTAGGGTGCGATGTCGAGGTTCTCGGTGCCACTCGCCGGATCGGTGTCGAAGCGGCACTGCGCCTTCTTGCACACCTGCATGGTGTTGTAGGTGGGGCTCTTCATGTCGCCGTCCCACCAGTGGTCGGGCGTGGTCTGGACGTATTGCAGACCCGTGCCGGGATTGGCGGCGGTGCCGAACGCGAACGGCAGCGTGAAGATGCCCATCGGGGTCTGCAGGTTGCCGTCGTGGCTCTGCGGGACCATGCCCCGGGAACCGACGTGCGCCGGAATCCCGACCGCGACGGCGTCCCACCCTGCGGGCCCTCGCTGATACACGTCCATCTTGGCCGACGAACCACCAACGCCCACAACCGAAATCACCTGCGTGGCCGATCCCACCGAGTTGGCGAACCACGGAGTGACCACCGCGTTGCCGACGGGCGCCAGTGCCACCGCCAGCGCGGCAGCACACAGCAAAGCGAACAGTCGGCGCACCCGTCCATGGTCGAGAACCGCCCTCTGGAAGGTCAAGCCAGGGCGGGTCAAGGTTTGGGCACGATAGGGCTTCGGCTTTGAGACCCGGCAGACGCAAGCACTGGCGCGAGCAAGGGCACGCAGATCAGGAACCACAGCGCACCCAGCAACCACCCTGCGAGGACGTCGGTCGGGTTGTGCACGTTGAGCACCACCCGGCTCGCCCCGACGGTCACGACGATGACGGCACAGAGCACCTCGATCAGCCGCTGCCGCGCCACCCCCCACAGCCGGAACACCGCACACAGCCCCAGCGCACCGGCCATGGTGCCCAGCGCGTGCCCCGAGGGGAATGACCACGAGGGTTCGTGCGCCAGCGCGGTCAGCGGCCGCGCCCGTTGGGCGATGTCCTTGGCGAGCTCGGTGACCAGACCGGTCGCGGCGACGCCGATCAAGAGGAAGAGCGCGGTGCGGCGCTGTCGCCGTGCGAGCGCGACGAACGCGACCACCACCCCGATGATCCGGAAGGTCCAAGGTCCGAAGATGAAGGAGAACCACTGCCAGCCGACCACCCAGCCGGGATGCGCCGCACCGTACCGGTGCAAGGGTGCGAGCAGCGACGTGTCGAAAGCCGTCACCCAGGGCCATGACGCTGCCCAGCCCACCCACAGCAGGGCGTAACCGATCACGGCCGCGGTCCCGATCAGCCAGCGGTTGCGGTTCGTCACCGGTCTCCTTTCGGATGCGCTCGTGCGCCGGAAATTCGCTACCGCCCGGAACATAACTGTCACGGGCACGAAACAAACTGACCATAGCTTCGCTAACCATGACCCAAGACCTCAGCCAGGAGCCGCTGTCGCCTGCCGCTGTACCGGACGTCGATCAGGACCGGTTGACCGCGACACGCGAAACCTTGGAGGACTACACCCTCCGCTTTGCGCCACGCAGTTACCGGAAATGGTCGACGCGCGTGGTCGGCATCTCGGCACTGGGCGGCATCGCCTA
Organism: Mycobacterium sp. SM3041; assembly: GCF_039668335.1. Lineage (NCBI taxonomy): Bacteria > Bacillati > Actinomycetota > Actinomycetes > Mycobacteriales > Mycobacteriaceae > Mycobacterium > Mycobacterium sp. SM3041. Next base: position 81,065 of record NZ_JAYXBQ010000042.1, read on the forward strand.
CCTGGCCGACTTCGCGATCGGCGCCAACATCGGCATCTCGTACGGCACCACCAACGCACTGGCGGGCATCGCGATCTTCGCGGTCGTCATCCTGCTGACCGGGTTCCCGGTGGCCTACTACTCGGCCCGCTACAACATCGACCTCGATCTGGTGACGCGCGGCAGTGGCTTCGGCTACTACGGCTCGGTCGTCACGAACGTCATCTTCGCGACGTTCACCTTCATCTTCTTCGCGCTGGAGGGGTCGATCATGGCCCAGGGCCTCAAATTGGGTCTGGGCCTGCCGCTGTGGCTCGGCTACGCGGTGTCGACGCTGATCATCTTCCCGCTGGTCATCTACGGCATGAAGGTGCTCTCGACGCTGCAGGTCTGGACCACCCCGCTGTGGCTGATCCTGATGGTCGCGCCGTTCGTCTACCTGCTGATCAGCCACCCCGAATCGGTCGGGCAGTTCTTCGCCTACCAGGGCAAGGACCACATCCAGGGCTTCGACATGGGCTCGACGCTGCTGGCCGCCGGCGTGTGTTTGTCACTGATCGCACAGATCGCCGAGCAGAACGACTACCTGCGGTTCATGCCGCCGAAGACCCCGGAGAACAAGCGCTCCTGGTGGACCTGGATGTTCCTGGCCGGCCCGGGCTGGGTGTTCTTCGGCGCCATCAAGCAGGTCGTCGGCCTGTTCCTCGCCGTCTACCTGATCGCCAATGTCGCCGACAGCGCCGGTGTGGCCAACCAGCCGGTACACCAGTTCCTGGAGATCTACGACAACTTCCTGCCCAAGTGGCTGGCCCTGACCCTGGCCGTCATCCTCGTGGTGATCAGCCAGATCAAGATCAACGTCACCAACGCGTACTCGGGTTCGCTGGCCTGGACCAACTCCTACACCCGCATCACCAACCACTACCCGGGCCGGATCGTGTTCCTCGGCGTCAACCTGCTGATCGCGCTGGTGCTGATGGAAGCCAACATGTTCGACTTCCTGAACACCATCCTCGGCTTCTACGCCAACTGCGGCATGGCCTGGATCGTGGTGGTGGCCAGCGACATCGCCATCAACAAGTTCGTGTTGAAGCTGTCGCCGATGCAGCCGGAGTTCCGTCGCGGCATGCTGTACGCCTTCAACCCGGTGGGCTTCGGGTCCATGCTGATCGCCGCGGGTCTGTCGGTGGTCGCGTTCTTCGGCGGGCTGGGTGAGGCCCTGCGGCCGTACTCGCCGCTGGTGGCGATCGTGCTGGGCCTGGTGCTGCCGCCGATCATCGCCGTCGCGACCAAGGGCAAGTACTACCTGCGCCGCACCGATGACGGCATCGACCTGCCGATGTACGACGAGTACGGCAACCCGTCCGACGAGCACCTGCTGTGCCAGAAGTGCCACCACGAGTACGAGCGGCCGGACATGCTGGCGTCGGCGACCGGCGGCTACATCTGCTCGCTGTGCCTGGCAACGGACAAGACCGGCGAGCACGTCCTGCCCGCACAGAACTGACAGCAGACGGCGCCGAGTGTGACACCACAGTCACACTCGGCGCCGTTTTTGTGGTGCATCCACACTCGGGGCCTACGCTGAGGGCATGGCTGTTCTGCTGCGCAAGCTGCTCGGCATCGGCAACCTGCCCGATGACATCCGCGAGCAGCTCCAGGCCGAAGGGCTGCTGCACGTGGCCGAGTTCGTCCCGGTGACGTTCCGGTTCTCCGGCCACGTACCCGGCAAGGTCGCCAAAGGCACCCTCCGCAGCCTCGTCGGCGCCCTGGTGATCACCGAAAAGCGGCTCATCGGCACGCTGTCGTCGGTGCCGAAGAAGGGCGCCAAGACCGTCAACCACCTGTGGGACGAGCCCGACGGCACAATGGTGCGCGCCGAGCTGGACGACTCCGGTCTGCTGCTGGACGCCCCCGACCTGTCCGCCGTCGACCCGAGCTTCGAGGGCTCGATGTCGCTGCGGTACAAGACGCCGCTGTCCGCCGACCTGCTGGCCGCGCTGCCGGCCCGGGCGTTCACCTTCGACGTCCCCAACAAATACGTGTACCTGGCCTGTGGGATGCCCCCCACCACCTGACTCCGCCGGGGCGTAGCGTCGGCCCGATGACGATCCCGTACGACGAAACCCTGCGCGCGCAGATCGGGACGCACCTGGCCGGCCATCGCCGCCGGGTGGTCGACGACCCGAGCAAGCGGCACGCCGCGGTGGCCATCGTGCTGGTGGACTCGGAGCGCGGCGAAGATCGCATCGATCCGGCCCCGGTCGACGAATGGATCGGCGGGCGACCGCTGCCCGACCAGAATCTTGACGGCCGCATGGTCGACGTCGCCGGCGGCGCCGCGTTCCTGCTGTGCCGCCGGACGTCCCGGCTGAACTCGCATGCCGCGCAGTGGGCACTGCCCGGCGGGCGCCTCGATCCCGGCGAGACCGTCGTGGATGCCGCGCTGCGCGAACTGCACGAGGAGGTCGGCATCAAGTTGCCCGACGAGTCGGTGCTGGGCCTGCTCGACGACTACGCGACGCGCTCCGGATACGTCATCACACCGGTGGTGATGTGGGGCGGCGGCCGGCTCGACCCGCAGCCGTCGCCCGACGAGGTGCTGGCCGTGTACCGCGTCGGGCTGCACCAGTTGCAGCGGCCGGACTCGCCGCGGTTCATCTCGATTCCCGAGAGTGACCGTCCGGTGGTCCAGATTCCGCTGGGCAACGACCTCATCCACGCGCCCACGGGTGCGGTCCTGCTTCAGATGCGCTGGCTCGGACTGGAGGGCCGGCCGGACCCCGTCGACGAACTGGAGCAGCCGGTTTTCGCGTGGCGGTGAGGCGGGCACGAATCATGACGCACGAAACCGTTGAACAGTAAAGCAATTCGCGGTTTCATGGCTGATTTCGTGACCATGACCGCCAGGAGGTAGCCGACCCATGCCCCACACGCCGGGCCAGAACGTGCTGTTCGTGCACTGGCACGACCTCGGGCGCTACCTCGGGGCGTACGGCCACCACGACGTCCGCAGTCCCCGGCTGGACCAGCTGGCCGCCGAAGGCATCCTGTTCACCCGGGCACACGCCACCGCCCCGCTGTGCTCGCCGTCGCGCGGTTCGATCTTCACCGGGCGCTACCCGCAGAGCAACGGGCTCGTCGGGCTGGCGCACCACGGCTGGGAGTACCACGCGGGCGTACAGACGCTTCCCCAGTTGCTCTCCGAATCCGGTTGGCACACCGCACTGTTCGGTATGCAGCACGAGACGTCGTTCCCGTCCCGGCTGGGGTTCGACGAATACGACGTCTCGAACTCCTACTGTGAGTACGTCGTCGAGCAGGCCCTGCGGTGGCTCGAGGAACCACCACAGAAACCGTTCCTGCTCACCACCGGGTTCTTCGAGACGCACCGGCCGTACCCGCGGGAACGCTACGAACCCGCCGCCGGCGAGACCGTCACCGTCCCCGATTACCTGCCTGACACCGACTCCGTACGGGAAGACCTGGCGGAGTTCTACGGGTCCATCGCGGTCGCCGATGCGGCGGTGGGGCAGCTGCTGGACGCGCTGGAAGCCCGTGGGCTGGACCGCAACACGTGGGTGGTGTTCCTCACCGATCACGGGCCGGCCCTGCCACGGGCGAAGTCGACGCTGTACGACGCCGGCACGGGCATCGCGATGGTCGTGCGGCCACCACGCGACGCCGGGATCGAGCCACACGTGTACGACGAACTCTTCAGCGGGGTGGACCTGCTGCCGACGCTGTTGGAGTTGCTCGGGGTGCCCGTTCCAGTTGAGGTGGAGGGTGTTTCGCACGCGCAGGCTCTGACGCGCAGAGAGGCGGGGTCCGCGGTACGCGAGGAGGTCTACACCGCGAAGACCTATCACGACTCGTTCGACCCTATTCGCGCAGTGCGAACAAAAGACTTCAGTTACATCGAGAACTATGCTTCGCGCCCGCTGCTGGACCTGCCATGGGACATCGCCGACAGCCCGCCCGGCCGGGCCGTGCAGCCGGCCATCAGTGACCCACGCCCGGCCCGCGAACTCTATGACCTGCACGCCGACCCCACCGAGCGGCACAATCTCCTGCTCGACGTGCAACCCGAATACCATGCAGTGGCAGCACAATTGGCGCTCAAGCTCAACACCTGGCGGCAGCAGACGGGCGATGTCATACCGTCGGACTTCACCGGGACGCAGATCTCCGACCGCTATACCCGGACATATCTGAGCATCCACGGACGCCCTGCGACGAGCCGCTCAGCGGTGGCCTCCGACCGCGGAATCAACCCGGATTCGACGTCGCAAGACTAATACTCATTGTGCGAAAAATCCCCTTCTGCAAGGGATTTCAGCGCAGGCTAGGCTCTTGCGCCATGACAGCACGGACGGCCTATCTGGTCCTCGCATCACAGCGCAGCGGCAGCACGCTTCTCGTCGAGTCGCTGCGCGCCACCGGTGTGGCCGGCGAACCCCAGGAGTTCTTCCAGTACCTGCCACACACCAGCATGTCCCCGCAGCCGCGCGAATGGTTCGCCGACACGGAAGACGAATCGATCCTGCGGCTGCTGGACCCGCTGATCGACGGCAGGCCCGAGCTGGCCCCGGCCACCATCTGGCGCGACTACATCCAGACCGCCGGACGCACGCCCAACGGCATCTGGGGCGGCAAGCTCATGTGGAACCAGACCGCGCAGTTGCAGCGCCGGGCCCAGGGCCTGCCGGACCGCTCCGGTGACGGACTGCTGGCCGCCATCCGCGACGTCATCGGCTCCGATCCGGTGCTCATCCACATTCACCGGCCCGACGTGGTGTCACAAGCGGTTTCGTTCTGGCGCGCGGTGCAGACCCGCGTGTGGCGGGGCCGTCCGGACCCGGTGCGCGACGCCCGCGCCGAGTACCACGCCGGCGCCATCGCACACGTCGTGCGGATGCTGCGGGCCCAGGAGGAGGGCTGGCAGAAGTGGTTCCTCGACGAGAACGTCAACCGGATCGAAGTGCCGTATCCGGTGTTGTGGCGCAACCTGACCGAGGTCGTCGGCGATGTGCTCGAGGCGCTCGGTCAGGACCGCAGGTTGGCACCGACGCCGGTGCTGGAGCGGCAGGCCGATCAGCGTTCGGACGAATGGGTGGAGCGCTACCGCGCCGAAGCCGAAAAGGAAGGGCTGCCGGTATGAGTATTCACGTCGACGAGCTCCGGCTGCTCGAAGCCGAAGCCGTGCACATCATCCGCGAGGTCGTGGCCGAGCTGGAGCGCCCGGTCCTGCTGTTCTCCGCGGGCAAGGACTCGATAGTGCTACTTCGGTTGGCCGAGAAGGCTTTCCGGCCCGGACCATTGCCGTTCCCGGTACTGCATGTCGACACCGGCCACAACTTCCCCGAGGTCATCGACTTCCGGGATCGCCGCACCACCGGCGTCGGGCACAAGCTGCTCGTCGGGTCGGTGCAGGAGAGCATCGACACCGGCCGGGTGGCCGACCCGGGTCCGGGGGCGTCGCGCAACAGGCAGCAGACCCGCACCCTGCTCGATGCCTTGGAGGCCGGCGGCTTCGACGCAGCGTTCGGCGGCGCCCGCCGCGACGAGGAACGCGCCCGCGCCAAAGAACGCATCCTGAGCTTCCGCGACGAGTTCGGCCAGTGGGACCCGCGCGCCCAGCGGCCCGAGCCCTGGTCGCTCTACAACGGCCGCATCCGCAAGGGCGAACAGGTGCGCGTGTTCCCGTTGTCCAACTGGACCGAACTGGACATCTGGCGCTACATCGAGCTGGAAAACCTTGAGCTGCCGTCGATTTACTTCGCGCATGAGCGCGAGGTGTTCGAACGCGATGGCATCCTGCTCGCCGTGTCGGAGTACACCCAGCCGGGTCCTGGCGAATCGGCCGCGGTGGAGTGGGTGCGCTACCGCACCGTCGGCGACCTGACCATCACCGGTGCGGTGCGCTCGAAGGCCGTCGACATCGCGAGCGTCATCGCCGAGATCTCCGCTGCCACCGTGTCGGAACGCGGCGAGACCCGCGCCGACGACCGCACGTCGGTGGCGGCGATGGAAGACCGCAAGCGAGAGGGTTACTTCTGATGGGGCGAGCGAAGCGACGGGGAAAATCGGCATGAGCACCAGACAACTGCTGCGAATCGCGACGGCAGGATCGGTCGACGACGGAAAGAGCACGCTGATCGGCCGGCTGCTGCACGACACCGACAGCCTGCCCCTGGACCACCTCGACGCCGTCACCGACGACGACGGGGTGGCCGACCTGGCGGCGCTGTCCGACGGCCTGCGCGCCGAGCGCGAACAGGGCATCACCATCGACGTGGCCTACCGCTTCTTCTCCACCGAGGCCCGCAGCTACATCCTGGCCGACACCCCGGGGCATGAGCGCTACACCCGCAACATGTTCACCGGCGCCTCCAACGCGCACGTGGCCATCCTGCTGGTCGATGCCCGCGCCGGCGTGCTGCGGCAGACGCTGCGCCACGCCCGGATCGCAAAGCTGTTGGGGATCAAGCACTTCGCGGCTGCGGTCAACAAGATCGATCTCGTCGACTTCGACCAGGCCCGGTTCGATGCGGTGCACGACGAGCTCGGCCAGGTCGCGGCCCGGCTCGGTGCCGTCGACCTGACGGTGATCCCGCTGGCGGCCAAGCTCGGCGACAACGTCGTGCACCGGTCCGAGAACACGCCGTGGTACGAGGGGCCGACTCTGCTGGAATACCTGGAGGGCATCGAACTCGGTGCGCCACAGGCCGAACCGGCCAAGCTGCGGTTGCCCATCCAGTGGGTGTCCCGCCCCACCGCAGAACAGCGGCGCCGCTACACCGGCCGGCTGACCGCCGGCACCCTGCAGGTCGGCGACACCGTGCTGAGCCTGCCTGCGGGCACCAGCTCGACCGTCACCGCCGTGGACACCCTCGATGACGACCGCACCACAGCCGTTGCCCCACTGTCGGTTTCGATCGAGCTGGCCGACGACATCGACGTCGGCCGCGGTGACGTGCTGGTCAGCAGCGCCGAGAACGCATCGATTCCGGTGCTGGCCCGCGAGCTCGACGCCACGGTGTGCTGGTTCGCCGAGACCCCGCTGCGGGCCGGTGACCGCCTGGCACTCAAGCAGGGCACCCGCACCGTCCGCGCCACGGTGCAGGCGCTGCACACGCGGCTCGATCCCGAGACGCTGGACGACATCGATCAGCCGGTCGAGTTGGTACTCAACGACATCGGCGCCGTCACACTGCGCACCAGCTCGACCGTCATCGCCGACCCGTACCGCGACAACCGGGAGAGCGGCGCCTTCATCCTGATCGACGAGACGTCCAACGACACCGTCGGCGCCGGCACCATCACCGAGCCGCGCGAGGTGAAGCTCGGTACCCACTCACGCAGCGACATCCGTTGGCACCATTCGTCATTGGACCGGTCCTACCGGTGGGCCCGGACCGGGCAGCGGGGCGCGACCATCTGGTTCACCGGGCTGCCGGCATCGGGGAAGTCGACGCTGGCCGTCGCGGTCGAGCGGGCGCTGGTGGAGTCCGGGCAGGTGGCCTACCTGCTCGACGGCGACAACATCCGGCACGGACTGTCCGACGACCTCGGGTTCTCCGCGGGCGACCGCGCCGAGAACATCCGCCGGGTGGGGCATCTGGCCCGGCTCCTGGCGGACTCGGGTGTGGTGGCACTGGCCTCGCTGGTATCGCCGCTCAAGTCGGACCGCGACACCGCGCGCGAGCTGAGCAGCGTCGCCAAGCTGCCGTTCATCGAGGTCTACGTGTCCACCCCGCGAACCGAGTGCGAGCGCCGCGACCCCAAGGGCCTGTACGCCCGGGCCAAGGCCGGTGAGCTGCGCGGTCTGACCGGCGTGGACGCCCCGTACGAGCCGCCGGAGAACCCGGATCTCGTGGTCGACACGACCGGCGCCGACATCGACAAGCTCGTCGCCCAGGTGCTGGGAGCGCTCAACAACCTCCGCTGACCAGGGATTTGTGCACGTTTTTCCGCGGTCGGCGCGGAAAATCGTGCACAAATCCCAGGTTGTCCCCCGATTGGGGGACACGGAATTCATCCTGTTGGGGCCCGGCTGGTGGACAGACACCGCGGGCCTGCTGCGGGACTCTTGAGTCAACACCGGATCACTCCGGACCCGACATCAAAAGCCCACAGCAGCAGGAGAATTCAGATGAGCATCGTCACTCGCTGGGTCAGCTACTTCATCATCGTCGTCGGCCTGACCGTCGCGCCCGGACTGATCGCGATCGGCCTGGCGACGTCCGCCCACGCCGCGCCGAACACCGGCTCGATCTCGGTGCACCAGATCGTCGCGCACCAGAACAGCGCGCCCCAGCCCGGGACCCCGATTCAGCACCAGTACCAGCAGCTCCACTGATTCACGTCTGGGCGACCACGAAAATCCGGCGGAACGGGAAGAACGTCGTCCCGTCGGGCTGGGGTGGATAGGCCTGCGCCAGCAGCGGGATGATCGCCTGGCGGTACCGCTCCCAGGCGTCGTCGGTGAGCCGGGAGCGGACGTCCGTCAGCGCGGTACCGGTGATCCAGTCCAGCACCGGGGTGTCTCCGGTCAACTGGTGCAGATACGTGGTCTCCCAGGCGTCGACGGTGCAGCCGGCGGCGGTCAGCAGCGCGGCGTATCCCGCCGGGTCGTCGACGACGTTGGTCTCGCGGAACCGGATGTCGGCCAGCGCTTCGGCGAACTCCGGATACCGAGCCACCTCCCGCACCGCCTGGCGTGACGGCGAGTCGAAGTTGCCGGGTACCTGAAACGCCAGCCAGGCGCCCTTCGGTAGTTGCGTGACCCACCGGCGCAACAGTTCGCGGTGCTCCGGAACCCATTGCAGCACAGCGTTACTCACCATCACGTCGGTGTCCGGCGCGGGCGACCAGTCGGCGGCGGCGACCACCCGGGCATCGACACCGCGGGCACGTGCCGCCTCGACCATCTCCGGTGAGTTGTCCACCGCTTCGATGACCGCGTCGGGCCAGCGCTCCGACAGCGTGACGGTCAGATTGCCGGGGCCGCAGCCGACGTCCGCCACCCGTCGGGGACTCTGGACACCGACGCGCGCGAGCAGGTCGTAGAAGGGCCGGCCGCGGTGGTCAGCGAAGGCGAGGTAGGTGTCTGGATTCCACACATCCCCATCCTGCCGCCGGCGCCTGATACGTGCCTGACATTCTGATGGGTGATGGACGAGTCAGTACGCGACCTCTGGCAGTCGCTGGGCCTTCCCGGCCTGATCGATGTGCACACCCATTTCATGCCCAAGAACGTGATGGACAAGGTGTGGAAGTACTTCGACAGCGCCGGGCCGCTGACGGGCCGCACGTGGCCGATCACGTACCGCACCGAGGAGCAGCACCGGCTGGAGACGCTGCGCGGTTTCGGGGTGCTGGCGTTCACCTCGCTGGTCTATCCACACAAGCCCGATATGGCGGCCTGGCTGAACCAGTGGGCCGCGCAGTTCGCCGCGCAGACTCCCGACTGTCTGCACACCGCGACGTTCTACCCCGAACCCGGCGCACCCGGCTACGTGGCCGACGCCATCGCCGGTGGCACCCGGGTTTTCAAGGCGCACGTGCAGGTCGGGGACTACAGCCCGGCCGACCCACTGCTCGACGACGTCTGGGGCACCATCGCCGATGCCGGCGTCCCGGTGATCATCCACTGTGGTTCCGGCCCGGCACCCGGCACGCATACCGGCCCCGACCAGGTCCGCACCGTGCTGGACCGGCACCCGAGCCTCAAGCTGATCATCGCGCACCTGGGTATGCCCGAGTACCGCGAATTCCTGGACCTGTGCGAACAATTCGACGGCGTCCACCTGGACACCACCATGGCGTTCACCCCGTTCATCGAGGAAACCATGCCGTTCCCGCCTGCCGAATTGCCGCGCCTCGCTGACCTCGGTGACCGGGTCCTGTTCGGCAGCGATTTTCCCAACATCCCGTACCGGTACGTCGAGTCCCTCGACGTGCTCACCAAGGTCGCCCCCGACGACGAATGGCTGCGAAAAGTGCTGTACCACAACGCCGACAGGCTGTTCGATATCGACGATCGGCGGACGGGCGCCGAGAATCGGGGTTAGCATCCGAACGTGAACAGTCCGCAAGGCGATGCGTTCAACCCGCCCGTCCCGGTCCCCGACGTGCCGGGCGCGGATGCCACCGCACGCGGACTGCCGCGCCGGGCCGATCTGACGTGGCAACAGAAGCTGATCGTCGACTCCTCGGCCGTGGCTGACCTGGGCCTTCGCACGGCGCTGGCCTCGGTGATCGGCGCCGGCATGATTCCGCGGATGGCGGCATCGGCGGTGCACAGCCGCGCCGGCGACGACCCCGACGCCCTGCGGTTCTACGCCGAGCTCGCGACCACCAAGGATCCGCAGCAGTGTTTTCCGGCACCGAGCCGCCCGCCGCTGGTGTCCACTCGTCCCGCCGGCCAGGTCGCGCAGTGGGTGGCACGGGGTCAGGTGGAGAACATCTGGTTCCAGAGCAGTTACGACGCCGTGTATCCCGGCCTCCGGGACCGGCGAAGCGGCTACACCCGCAACAACGTCGTGCATGCCCAGCACTGGCGGCACGACGACGGTCCGCGCCCCACGCTGTGCGTGATCCACGGTTTCATGGGCTCGCCCTACCTGTTCAACGGCTTGTTCTTCTCGCTCCCGTGGTTCTTCCGGTCCGGGTATGACGTCCTGCTCTACACCCTGCCGTTCCACGGACCGCGGGCCGAGAAGGGCTCTCCGTACAGTGGCTACGGCTTCTTCATGGACGGCGTCCCGGGCTTCGCCGAGGCGATGGCGCAAGCGGTGCACGACTTCCGTTCGGTGCTCGACTACCTCGAGCACACCGGGGTCGATCGCGTTGCCCTGACCGGGATGTCGCTGGGCGGCTACACGTCGTCGCTGATCGCCTCGGTCGACGACCGCATTCAGGCCGTCATCCCGAACGTTCCGGTGGTGACACCGGACCGCACGGTCGACGAATGGTTCCCGGCCAACCTGCTCGTCAAGCTGAGCAATCGGTTGGCGCGCACCGACGAGGACCTGATCGCCACAGCCGGGCAGTACCACTCACCGCTGAACTACAAGCCGCTGGTGCCGCGGGAACGCCGGTTGATCATCGCCGGTCTGGGTGACCGCCTGGCGCCGCCGCAGCAGGCCGAATTGCTGTGGGAACACTGGGATCGCTGCGCGTTCCACTGGTTCCCCGGCAATCACATCCTGCACGTCAGCCAGCCCGACTACCTGCGCCGCATGACCAAGTTCATGAGCCCGTTCATGTTCGACAGCAGCGACCGCCTGGCCGGCCAGGTACGCCCCGCCCGCTGACTCTGAGGGTAGGGCGCTCCCTACTCGAACTTCTAAGCCCTCGCCGCAGACTCAACGGCAGTGCCGGCGCCGAGTCCGGACAGCTCCTCGAGCAACTCCGTGGTCAGCACACCCGGGCGCGTACCGAGGCCGCCGGCCGAAGCCGGCGCCATCGCCGCGAGCAGCGGCCCCTGCCGGCCCGACTCGCGTGCCAGACCCGCGACCGCCGCCGCTGCGGGAGCGCTGGCCGTGCGCACCGCACAGGCCGCGGAAATGGTTGTACCAGGGGAAAACTCGAGCACCGTCCACAGCTCGGTCGTCGCTGCCAGCTCGGCCAGGCATTCCGGCAGCCGCTGATCGGCGGGCAGCCCGTAGGCGGTCAGGTAGCCGTCGTCGTCGACGACGGCGCGCCACTTCTCGCGCGCGTCGGCCGACATGGGGGCAGCCGCATCCTCGGTAACCGTGACGGGGACGCCGGCCTCGCGAAGCTGGTCGGCAAGCCGGCGGGCCACCTTCTCCGCCGTGTCCGCGAGCGGCAACTCCGACGACCGCGCCTGCAGCGCAGCAAGATTCGACGCGGCCGCCACCGTGACGCTGACCCACGCGCTGCGCGCGCCGTCGAGCCGCCGTTCCGTGACGCGCACCGAGTCGCACCGCACACCGTAACGGTCCACATAGGAAGCGACGAGAGGCAGTGCATCGTAAGGAAATTCATCGGCTTCCAGCACCACGGTGACCTGACCGGCCGTCGGCCGTGCGGCCCCGCGCCGGTTCCGGCGCCACACCGCGAAGCGACGGGACACCATCGTGGTGAAGAACAGTCCGCGCCACCAGGCGAACACCAGCAGCACCACTGCGACCGCGATGCCCAGGATCCACTTCTGCGGCGTCGTGTGCCACGGGTACGTCATGGCCGCCGGGATGATCGCCAGCAATGCCAACGTGATTCGGGCCGTCATCGGGCGCCGTCCTTTCTTCGGTACGCGACCAGGGCGATCAGCGCGGCGACCGCCAGCACTGCCGCACCGGTGAACGCGATGGTCCGGGGCGTGGTGTCCTTCGGCGCCGGCTCGGGCGGCATAGCCACGGCAACGGATTTCGACGCCGGGGCTGTCGCCGGTAGGTCCCAGGTCAGGGCCGCAACCGGGTCGACGACGCCGGCACCCACGAGGTTCGACGGCGAGCGCGCGGCACCGTGCGCGGTGGCGGTCAGCCGGTGCGTGACGTCCGCCGCATTCAGCGCGGGAAATCGGCTGCGTACCAAGGCGGCAACGCCGGCAACGTAGGCCGCCGCGTAGCTGCTGCTACGCAACGGGAACAGGTCGCCGCGTTCGTTGGGCAGCGCGTTGGCCAGACCGTTCGCTCCGGTCGACGCGACGTTCTCACCTGGTGCCGCGATGCCGACCCAGGGCCCGGGGGTGGTGAAGTCCGACGGTTGTCCAGCGGCGTCGAGTGATCCGACCGACAGCACGTACGGCTGCCACCAGGACGGAATGGACACCGACTTGACCCCGGCCCAGTTGCGCGGGTCGGCCGCGTTGCCGGGGTTGTCCAGGGGGTTCGCCTCGCACGACGGGCCGCCGGCCAGGCCGGCCCGATCATTGCCGGCGGCGGCGACGATCACCGCATCCTTCTCCTGCGCAGCGTATTTCAGTGCCGCGCCCAGTTCGGTCTGGTCGACCGGCCGGTCGGCGGGCAGGCAGGTGACGGCCGTGATGGCGATGACCTTGGCGCCGCGGTCGGCGGCATGCACCACGGCCCGGGCCAGTGACGCGACGGCGATGGTCGCGTACGCCGCGGCCGGGTCGCCCCCATTGCCGCGGGGCGCGTACCGCTCGGAGGTCTGACGGATCGCGAGGATGCGGGCGCCCGGCGCGACGCCGGAGAACCCGTCCGCGCCCGGCTGACCCGCGATCAGTCCGGCGACGAGCGTGCCGTGGCCATCGCAATCGGTGAGTCCGTCGGTGTTCTCCACGAAGTCGCCGCCGGCCTCCACATTCGGCAACCGCGGACCGGGACGCACGCCGGTGTCGATGACCGCCACCGTCTGTCCGTCACCGCGGCTGAAGGCCCAGGCGCCCGGCACGTTGAGCAGGGTGTGGCCCGGACCCGGTGCGCCCGGATCGGTGCCGGGCAGCACGCCGGCGGTGACGCACTGTCCGCGCTGGCCCATCGCCGCGACGGGGCCGACGCTGCCCGACGGCGGCGCCGCATGTTCATCGACGTGTGGCGGCACGATGGCACCGGCGGCCGGTACCAGTACCGTCGGCACGACTGCGGCGGTGGCGGCGAAAGCGGCCGTCAGGACGGAGATTCCGCGCCGGATGGCCACCATCACCGGTTGATGACCCAGGCGAACAGACCCACCAGGTAGGCCAGCACCGGGATCAGCGAAGCGTCCAACGCCGTCGCCGCGAAGCCGACCAGGCGACGCATCGGCAGCGAGTAGGTCTGCGGGTCGGCCACCTGGGGATTCAGGGCAGCCACCACACCGACCGCCACGAGCGCCGCGAGCGCACCCAGCGACCACCAGGCGTTGGTGTAGTGACCGCCGCAGGCGAACAGCGTGAGCAGCACGGCCGCAAGCAGATACGGCTGGCTCAGCAGCCACACCTTGCACGGCACCGAGTCCCAGATGCGGGCCCGCAACGCCGTCGCCAGCGCGGCGGCCACGACCACGTACCACGCCCACGGCGACGGGTGCGCCGCCGCCACGAGAACCACCGAACCGGCGGTCAGGGTCAGCACCGCACCGGCGAGGAAGCCGGTCTGGTGCGCGTCGCACACGCGCACCCGGCGCGGCAGATCGGCCAGCACGGACCGCGGCAGGGCCGACGGCGTCGGGTCGCCCGGCGCCGGGATGTTCGGCACCGGGAAGCGCGCCCACAGCGTCGACAGCCGCGCGGCCTGGACCATGACGAGCAGTGCGAAAACGATGAGCACAGCACCGATCACGGCGTTGTTCAGTTGCCAGAGCGATGCGGCCGCACCGACGATCACGCCCGCGATGCCGAGGACCGTCGTGGCGGTGAAGGCCGCGATGGCCTGTCCGCCGACGGTGATGCTGACGATCGACCACGCCGCGACCGCCGCCGCACCGAGCAGCAAGCTGGCCGGGCCGGACGGGCCGGGCACTGCCAGCGCGAAAGCCACGCCGACCGGCAGCAGCGCCGCCAGGCTCAGGGCTGTCGCCAGCCGCGGCATGGCGGGCCGGGTCAGCAGCGCCGCGGCGACGGCCAGCACCGCAACACCCACGACGGTGAACAGTCCGGCGGGCTGGCCGGTGCGGACCCGCACCAGCGTCGCCAGCGCGGTGGCGAGCACCGTCAAGGCCACGACGCCCCACGCCGCGAGACGCCGGATATGCGCATTGCCCCAGGGGTTTTCGCGGGCCGCGGAGAAGATGGCGGCGGCATCGGCGATGTCCTCGACGATGCGCGGGGCCGGCGGACCGGCGGGCACCGGCTGCAGCGCCAGCAGGTCACCGTCGACCACACCCACCGTGTCGAGGGTCGCGTCGAGGCTGTACGCCGCACCGCCGAGCGGGGCGAGTGACAGCTCGGCGCCGGAGGCGGCCTCTGGTGCGATGATGCGCCGCACCGCGGGCACGATCTCGCGCAAGGGCAGGCCCGCCGGCAGGGCGACGTCGGTGAGTCGCCCGCGACCACCCTGCTCGTCGCCCGCGGCGAGCACCGCGACCCGCACAATCGGCATCGCAGTACTACCAGACGTGTTGGGGGACATGTTCTTTCCGTTCTCCAGTCGAGGTCTCAAAGTCTCGGGTCAGGTTCGCCGTGGGGAACCAGGGACCGTCGGGCAGTGTCGCGGTCAACCGCTGCACCGCAGCGGTGACGGCGAGGTCGGTGCCCGGGGTGAAGTTTGAAATCCAGGTGCCGTCAGCGGCTTTCACCGGCGCCACGACGACGCGGCCCGCGGCGGTGTCGACGATGCTGACGCCCACGTCGGTGCTGATCCGGTGACCGTCGCGATGATCGCCCGCGACGATCTCCACGTAACTGCGTCCGGGCGCGAACGCCGCCCGCACGACGGCATGCGCCGAAGGCGGGATGCCGAGGTGGTCCATCACGTCGTCCAGCGAGTCGCCGCGGCGCAGCCGTTCGTCGGCCTTGGCTCCGATGTGCGCGGGCATGGCGAACTCGTCGAACCGGGCGGGCGCGCGGCCGGACAAGCCAGCCGTGAGCACCGGCACCAGCGCATCGGGGGACGCGACGGTCAGCGCGGTGCAGGTCATCAGGTGCTCGCTGCGCAGGACCGCGACGGTGAGGTCGCCGCTGCGCACGAGAATCCCGCGCAGCATGGCGCCCGATCCGGACACCCATCGCAGTTCCAGCCAGCGCCGGGGCCGGCACACGGCCCGAATCCATTGCGCGACAGCGGGATGCACGGAGCCGTCGGTGGACAGCACCCCCATCCGCGTCAGCGCGGTGACCTGGTCGGCATCGAAGCCGTTCTTGGCGGCGGGTTCACTGTAGGGCTGCGTGATGGCCAGCACCCACGGAAAACCCCCGGCGCCCAGACGGTCCGCGAGGAACCAGGCTTGCTCCGCGGTCAGTTCGACCGCGGAAACCGGGACTCCGGCGCGTTCCGTGTCAAGGGACACGGAACGCGCCGGAACCGTTGGACCTAAACCCACTTGGCGCCTTCGGCGCTGTCGCGCGCACTCATCGAGAGCGTGTTGGTCTCGTGGGTGCTCGCCATCGCGCGATAGGCGTGGACGAGTTCTTCCATCGCGGTGTTCCACTGGGCCTGCCACGCCTGGTAGCTGGTTCCGGTGTCACCCTGCCAGGCGCCGGCCAGGGCGGCCTGCTCGCTGGCGATGTCGAGGCCGACGGCGTGCAGGGCGCCCGCGTAAGCGGTCATCTCGCCGGCGTGCGCCAGCATCGCCGGGTAGTTGTACATGATCTGGGACATGGGATCTCCTCGCTGCTGGGTGTCTGGGTCGGGGTGCGGCGGCTAGACCGAGGTGTAGGTGCCGGCCGCGGCGGTGTCCTGCGCGACGTAGGTGCCCGCCGCGTCGCCCAGGTTGGCCTGTGCGATGTCCAGCAGGGCGTTGACCTTGGCAGCGACCGCCATGAAGCGGACATGTGCAGCCTGGAAGGCGGCCGCCGAGTCACCCTGGTGGAAGCCCTGGGCCGACTGCGCGGCCTGCTCGGCCTGGCCGATGGTGCTGCGCATCAGTGCGGCCTTGGCGGAGAAGGTCGACTCGGAAGCGATCAGCTGGGGGATGTGTGCGTCGAGCATGCTCATGGTGATACCTCTCAGGGTTCGTCCGGATTCTCTTGGTGGTCAAATCTTTTGGTCCACAGGCTCAGCGGTTGGCACCGCCTTCCGTGTCCCAGCTGCCGGGCAGCATGGGTTCGGTGACGCCGCCCCCGAAACCGTTGCCGGTCAGGCGGTTCAGGCCCGTCGCCTGCTGGTCCTGGCGGGTCAGCGTGCCGCTGAAGCCGATCGGGCCGGCGCCGCGGGCCGAGGCGAGCACATCGGCGCGTGGCGCCCTGTCCGCGCCGGCGTCGTCCCCGAAGTCCGGATCGACCTCGGAGTTCATGTCCATGTACTCGTCGCGGACACCACGCTCTTTCGCCGCCCGACGGCGACGGGCACGGCGACGCTCGGTCGCCGCCGCTGCGGCGGCTGCCGCGGCAGCGGCAGCGATCCCGGATGCCGGCGCCGGCGCGGTCGCGCCGTCCCGCAGGGTCGGGGTGAAGCCCGGGCCGGGATCGTCGACGGCCACCGCGTATGCCATCAGCGGGGCCGGCGCCGCCGGGGCGGGGGCCGCGACCGAAGTCGGTGCGGGCGTAGGCGCGCTCGCGGGGCTGGCCGGGGTGGCCGGCACCGTCGGCGCGACGCTGACGACCGGCATCTGGTGGTCGGCAGCCTGCAACTGCGGCGGCGGCGGGAATGCATCTGCGACTTCGGGATCCGGCACGTAGTCGGGCTCCAGCAGCGCCAGCAGGCCCAGGCTGGACAGACCGACGGCGATCAGTGCCGGCCCCCACAATGGTGCCGACAGCATCGCGCCCCAGGTGCCCCAGCCGACGGGCTGGAAGAACGCCTGATAGCCCAGCGCGAAAAGCAAAGGGCCCCAGGTGGTCAACGCTTGCGAAGGGTTGGTCAGGAAGTCGAAGATCATCTGCTGGATCTGGCCCAGCGGATCCTGCAGGAACTTCCAGATCAGATCGCCACCGGGCAGCGTCTTGATGTAGTTGTACAGATAGTCGGTGATCGCGTTCGACGCGTCGAGCGACGAACCGGCATCCGCGGCCTGCAGCTGAGCGCCGGCCTGCGTCGCACTCGCCGACGCGGTGCCCGCCTCGCCGACGCCCGCCGCCAGCATCATCGGTGCCGGCGTGGTCGTCGGGGCCGCTGCCACCGCAGCGCCCGACACCGCCTGGTACGTACCCATCACGGTCGCGGCCTGCAGCCACATGCGGGCGTAGTCGGCTTCGTTCAACGCGATCGGAATAGTGTTGATACCGAAGAAATTCGTCGCGACCAGAGCCGCGTTCACGACGTGGTTGAGAGCCAGTTCGGGAAGCGTCGGCATCGCAGCCAGAGCGGTGCTGTAGGCGGCCGCGGCCGTCTCGTGCTGGACCGCGTTGGCCGCACTGTTGGCGCTGGCCTGGGCCAGCCAGGTCAGATACGGCGCGTGGGAGGCGAGGTACTGCTCGGCGCTCGGACCCTCCCACGCCCCCGCCTGGACCTCACCCAACAATGCGGTGAGTTCGGCTGCGGCCGAGGCATATTCGGTGCTCAGCGACTGCCAGGCAGCCGCCGCGGCCAGCAGGGAGCCCGGACCGGGTCCACTGGACAGCAGCGTCGAATGGACTTCGGGCGGCAGCGCCGCCCAGATGGGGGCGGTCGGCAGGCCTATCCCCATGGGGGCGGTCATGTCAGCCCAGGACCGTCACGTACGAGGCGGCGGCCTCGGCGTCGCCCGTCGCGTAGCTGATGCCGGCTTCGGTGACACCGCCACCGGCACGGCCCAGTTCGGTGACGCCCTGTGCCGCGACCGCCTCGTGCTCGGCGCCGTGGGCGCTCAGGCTGATCGCCGTCTGCAGCGAAACAGGATCCGCGGCAGGCGGGATCACCGCGGTGACCGCGGGCGCGGCCGCGGCGTGGGCGGCGGCGAGCCGAGCGGTGAGCGCCTCGACGGCGGCACCGGCTGCGGTCAGTCCTTCGGGAACGACGCGCAAGGTCATCAGTGGAACTCCCCTCGTTGTGTTCCGGTGGGCCGGCCCGTGATCGGGTCGGCCACCAGCGGATTGATCAACTGGACGTACGTGGCCTCGTCGCTGTCGCCGAGCACCATGGCCCGACCGGCCGGCAGCCGGTTGAACCGGTGGCCGCGGATGCGGCCGCTGTCCTGCGGGTTGCCGGACAGCATGACGGTGGTGGCCTGCAGCTCGTTGAGCCTGCGCAGCAACGGAGCCGTCATCACCGCATGGGCGGAGCCGGCGGCCCGGGCGGTGACGATCACGCGCAGACCCAGCTCGGACGCCTGGGACAGCAGCCCCAGCAGTGCCGTCCAGGGCCGCTGGCCGACGAACGGACCACTGACCGCCGGGGCGTCCGGGATCTGGTCGACGTCGTCGATGATCAGGTAGTGCAGGTGGTTGCCCTGACCGTTCCGGTAGGTCCACCCGCTGAGTTCGGCGGCCGTCAGACCAGCTGGGGGCCTGCGCTTTTCGAGCAGTGCCGCCAGACCGAGCATCGCCGGGGTGACCCTGTCGACGTTGGGCGTGTACTCGTTGTCCGGGAACAACGGCTCGTCCACCAGGTGCAGCCTGCGGTCGATCACGGTGAACGCCACCGACTCCGGCGTCGAGTTGTCCCGCACCGTGCGGATCAGGTGCCGCAGCAACGTGGTCTTGCCGGACTTGGCATCGCCCAGCACCATCAGCAGCGGGTTGGCCGCGAAGTCGACCGTGACCGGTGCCAGGTCCTGCTCGCGCTGACCGATGACGACCGTCTCGGGGCTGTGATACAGGGGCGCAAGGGTTTCCGGGGCCAGGTCCGTCGGCAGCAGGCGCACGGGCGGCGCCGTCTGCCCGGGGTACCGGGCGTTGATGGCGGCGATCGCACCGAGATCCGGTTCGGCGAACAGGAAGTGCTCGGCTGCCATGGTCAGGCCGCGGCCCGGCTGGTCGGCGGGGACGCCATCGGCGGGGCGAGTCAGTGCCGCCACGCCGGGGGTTCCCGCGGACCGCACATTGCTGTCACGCGAGTCGGCCAGCTTGAGCTCGAGCCGCAGACCCAGGCCATCGCGCATCGCCAGCGGCACCTCGAGCCAGTTCGGCGTCGTGATGACCACGTGGATGCCGTAGGCCATACCGGTGTTGACCAGTTCGGTCACCTTGGACAGCAACGGGTTACGGGTGTTGAACATGTCGGTGTTGTCCCGGCTGAACGCATACAGGTTGTCGATCACCAGGAACACGTCGCCGTAGCCGTCGTCGCGCAGATCGCCGTCGCCGGCGGCGGCGCGGGCCTGACGGGACGCCAGCAGCTGCTCCAGTTCACCGAAGGTGCGACGGATGCGCTCGGGCTCCAGCGGTGAGGCGACGCTGCCGACATGGGCCAGCGGCTTGAGCGAGCGCAGCCCGCCGCCGCCGTAGTCGAGGCAGTAGAACGTGACCGCACGCGGCGAGTGCGTCGCGGCCGCCGACAGGACGAACGTCTGCAGTGCAGTCGATTTCCCGGACTTCGGTCCACCGTGGATGACGAGGTTGGCCGCCGCCGACGTGGCGTCGAAGACCAGCGGATCGCGGCGCATCTGGAACGGCCGGTCGATCTCGCCCAGCGGCCACCGGCCGTGGCCGGCGGGAATCTCGGTGCCGGCCAACAGCTCCGGCAGCGCGATCGGCTCGTCCAGCGGGGCCAGCCAGAGGCGCGGTGCCTGCGGGCCGTACTGCGCCAGCTGCTCGCCGATGGTGGCGACAAGCTTACGGGGCGGACGCAGATCCGGCGCCGTATCGGTGACGATCACGGTGTCGGGAGCCGGGGTGACGTGGCCCGCCGGAAACAGCTGTGGCTGCGGAACCGCATGCACGACAACCGCTTTCTCGGTGCGTGGCGGGTCATAGATGCCGTCCACGTAGGTGCTGCGGAACTTGACCGGCACCGCGCCCGGCGTGGGGACCAGGAAGCCCTCGCCCTTGTGCTCCGGACCGGCCTCGATGTGGTACGCGTCCTCGACGCCGATGATCTGCCGGCTGATCGACGGGCTCGCGACCTTCAGACCGATGCGGTAGGAGGTGTTTTTGTCGATGTCCTTGATCCGGCCCACGTCCAGCGTCTGCGATGCGAACAGGATGTGGATGCGGAACGAACGGCCCTTACGGGCAACGTAATCGAACAGCTCGGCATACTCGGGATGGTCGGCGAGCATGAGGGAGAACTCGTCGGCGACCACCAGCAGCGTCGGGATCGGCGGCAGGTCGTGCCCGGCAGCCTGCGCCGCCTCGTACTCGAGGACCGAGTTGAACGCGCTGCCCTGCACGCGGCGGCCGGCCTCCATCAGCAGCTGCTCACGCCGGGCCACCTCACCGCGGAGGGTGTCCGCGAACCGGTCGGCCAGCGAGCGCTTCTCGGCCATGTTCGAGATGACGGCGACCACCTGCGGGAAGCCCCGGAAGATGTCGGCGCCGGCCTCGCCCTTGAAGTCGGCGTAGATGACGATGAGACGCTCGGCCGAGTGCGTCGTCAACAGCGACAACAGGATCGACATCAGGGTCTGTGACTTGCCCGAGCCCGTCATACCGATCATCAGACCGTGCGGGCCCATGCCGCCCTCGGCCTCGTCCTTCAGGTCGAACATCAGCGGCTCGCCGGTGGCGGTGACGCCGATGGGCACCCGAAGTTCTTCGGCGCGCGAGCGCGGCGCCCACAGGCCGGCGACGTCGAGCGCCGCCGCATCCGGAATCCCCAGCAGCGTGCCGAAGGTGGCCAGGCCGGCGCCGGTGCTCCGGGCCCGGTTCGGGTTGGAGTCCCAGCGGGCGAGGCCGCGGGCCAGGTGCGCCGCGGCGTGTGGCGAAAAGTCGTCGGCGACATCGAAGTACGACTGCCAGCCGGCTGCGGCCCACCGCTCGATGCGGCCGCCGGACACGCGCAGCACCGGGCGGTCGGGGTCCGGGTACTCCGGCTGTTCCGTGCCGCGCTGCAGCACCGTGACACCGGCCAGGCCGGCCCGCGGCAGCAGCTCGCCGAGGTCGGCGTCGGGGTCGTCGACGACGATCAGCAGGTGGCGCTGCGACGTGGTGTCGGCGGCACCGAAAGGTTGCCGGTCGCCGAGCTCACCGGACAGCAGACCCGCGAGCTCGGGGACACTTGCGGTCAGGTAGCGGGCCGGGCCGACACCGTCGATCTGGCCCGGAATATCGCTGTGCGGCAGCCACTTCAGCCATGACCAGGACTCCGATTCCAGCGCCTCGGCGTCCGCCGTCGCCAGGCCGATCCCCAGCAGCGCCGGGTCGTGCCACGTCACCGCTTGCGCGATCCAGGCCCGCAGCGCGCCCCGTACCTCGTCGGCGTCGCCGAGCACGGTGATGCGCGAAACCTGGGCCAGGTCGATGCCGCCGGGCACCGCGGGCACCGTCCGCTGCACGTCGAGCAGCCCGCGCAATGCGCTGTGCGACACCGGCTCCAGATCGATCTCGGCCGCGGTGTCCTTGACCTGCAGCACCGTCTCCAGGCGGGCGTCGTGCAAGCCTGCACGCACCACCAGGTAGTCGGCGTCGTGCGGGTCGCGCTCCCACTGGCGGCGGGTACCCGCGATGGCGGCCAGCTGGTCGGGCGCGGGGTGGGACCACTCGCGCGCGGCACGCTGCTCGGCAGCCTGGGCGCGCACGTTGTCCCGAACCACCGACAGGTAGCGCAGGTAGTCGGCGCGCTCGGCGTCGACCTCCTCGGTCCGGGTCTTGTTGTCCGAGCCGCGGTAGAACGCGGTGGCGGCCAACAGGAGCACGAACGGGAAGAACAGCGTCTGCGGCGAGATGACGCGCATGCCGGTGGCCACCAGGGCCACGACCATGCCGACGATCAGGATGACGATGAGGTAGGGCAGCACCCGGCGCAGCAACGACGGCGGCACCAGCCGCGGCAGCTCCGGCGGCGGCTCGATGGTGATGACGCTCGCACGGGTTGCCGGGACGGGCAGCCGGCGCCGCGCTTCGAAGATCAGACGGCTCACGGGTTCTCCCTCACGGCGATTTCGACTGCCGGGCTCGTCCGGGTGGGCACGAGCGCCGGGATCTGCAACGCGTCACTCCGCGACAACGTCGGGCCGGGCGCGAACTGGCTGAGGATCGACCACGGCACCGGCAGCGGTGCTGCGGTGAGTCCCAGCGCGGCAGGGGTTTTCCGGTTGGCATTGCTGGCATCGCCTTCGGTGGAGATGCCGTAGCGGACGCCGGTGTCGCTGATCCAGTAGCCGGACAGCGCCGGGGTACCGCCCTGGCCGGTGGCCTGGACGTAGTACCCGATGCCCGGGGTCACCGCGACGCGCTGCGCGGTGCCGGCCGGTCCGGCCAGGGCCACGGTGTGCTCGTCGGCGGGCAGCGGCAGCGTGGCTCCCGCCAGTAGGGTGAGCGAATTGGTCGTGGCGCCATCGTGTTTGGTCCAGCGAGCACACGTCAGCGGCGCCTTGGTGGCATCGACGACGGCCAGCGGGCGCTCCGGGTATGCCGCGGTGTTGATCGCCGTGGAGACCGGGATGCGGGCGACCTGGTCGGCCGACAGGCGCGGTGGCTGCTCCAGACCGTACGAGTCGGTGTTGCGCAGGATCGCCGCGACAACCTGTGAAATCGGTTGCAGGCCATCATCGAGCACCGCGTAGTAGCGCACGGCGTTATCGGTGGCGGCCTCCGTGGTGACCGCGGTGACCACGGCGCCGACAGGGGCCGCGACCGGCATGGGGTACGGCGTGGGCTGGCCCGCGTTGACGATCGGCGGCGCGGCCAGCGGGGCCGACTCCGGGATCGCGTTGAACAGGCCGTCGGCGACTGCGCGGGGCGTGGGCAGGGCAGTTCCGTTGGCGCCCAAGCCGAGTGCGGCCGTCACCGCCCGGTTGTTCAGGTCGACCGCACTGCGTCGGCCGTCCCACAGCAGCCAGCTGCCCCCGTTGACACCGGCCGAGCCGACGCCATCGTTGCGCACCAGCACCGCGTCGTGGGGACCGAGCGCGCCCGCGCGGGAGCCGCCTTCGGTCAGCGGACCGGTGATCACGGTGACACCGACGACCTCGCCGGTGGCCGCGTCGCACACGGTCCAGTCGGCATCACGAGAGGTGTTGGGCACCATACGTTCCGGGGCACCAGGGATGCCGATGAGACTGCCGCGCGCGAACTTGTCCAGCTCCGCGCTCGGGACCATGGTGGGGTTGTCCGGGCGCCCGGCGATGAGCCGGGCCGAGGTCAGATTCAGGACGGGGTGCAGTTGGTCGCCCACCCGGGCGTACAGCGCGGACGTCTCCCGGTCGGCCAGGATCACGTCGTTACCCGCGACGCCGGCGGGCCGGATCAGGGAGAAGACGAAGCAGCCCGCCAGCGCGGTGACGAGCACCAGGCCACCGACCAGAACGGAGCGGCTCTGGGTTCGCAACGGGTCGACCAGCATCCGGGTGTCGTGCATGGCCACACCAGATGCGATGCGCCGCATGAGGAATCGCCAACCCGACACCTGGTGCCGCGTGACGAATCCGCGGCGGTAGTGGATCTGATCCGGGTTCTCGTTGACCGGGGTACGCGAACTGAAGCTCTTACGGTCGGTCACTGGGGCACCACCAGTCCGAGGCCCCGCAGCAGCGGCGCGGCCGAGTTGCTGACGTCACTCGCGGTGATCGTCATGAGTTCATCGTCGGTGAAGTCGTGCGCGGCAAGGTGATCCAGCCGGTACTCACGTTCTTCTTCGGAGCGCTCCACGAGGTTGCGGACGAAGCGGCCGTTACCCGCGATGTCCAGGCTGCGGCGCGCGACACCCGCCGCGTCGGGCGTCGTCGCCGTCGCGAGGTGGCCGAACAGCTGCTCCATCTCCTGCTGCGCCGCGGGTTCGAAGACGCTGTCGCGCTTTTCGGCCATGCGCATGGCGATCTCGGTGAGTTCGGTCGCCGAGTAGGACGGGAAGTCGATGCTGCGGGTGAACCGCGAGCGCAAACCTTCGTTGGTGTCCAGGAACATGTCCAGGTCTTTGCGGTAGCCGGCGATGATCACGACCAGACGGCTGCGGTCGTTCTCCATGCGGGCCAGCAGAGTGTCGATGGCGACCAGACCGAAGTCGTTCTTGGCGCCGGTGGACACCAGCGCGTAGGCCTCGTCGAGGAACAGCACGCCGTCGAGCGCGCTGTCGATGATCGCGTTGGTCTTGGCTTCGGTTTCACCGATGTGCTGGCCGATCAGGTCGGCACGATGCACCTCGCGCACCGTCTCTTTGCGCAGCAGGCCGAGGCCGCAGTAGATCTTGGCGACGACGCGGGCGATGGTCGTCTTACCCGTTCCGGGAGGTCCGGCGAAGACCAGGTGATTGGTGCGCTGGGCCACGGCCAGGCCGCGCTCCTGGCGCCGAATCGACATGGCCACAGAGCTTTTCAGCCGGGCCACCTGGTACTTGACCTCTTCCAGGCCGATGAACTCGGCCAGCTCGGCCTCCGCTTCGACGAGCAGATGGGCCTTGCGCGACTTGGCATCCGGGTCGACGAAGTCGGCCTCGGTCGGCTCGGTCTCGGGATCCCACGGATTGTGCCGGGCCTCGATCCGGGCCGCGGTCGTCGGATCGATACCGAAGCTGGTGTCGGTCAACGCATGCTCGGCGGCGGTGTTGTCGGGGTGGGCGGCGTACAGCTCGGCCAGCACGTCGGTGGCTTCGTCGTCCTCGCCCTGCGCCCGCAGCGACAACGCCTTGACGAACGTGCCGTCCACGGCGGCGACCGCGACCGGTCCCTCGGGGTCCTCGAGGTGCGACAGCGCCGGCGCGAACATCCCCAGGTGTGCCAGGGCGATACCCAGCGCGACCCGCGCGGCGTGCGCGTAGTTCGGATCCAGGTTGGGGTCGTTGACGATCGGGGTCAGCTGCCGGACCACGTCGGACCAACGGCGGGTGCGGTGGTGCATCGCCACTCGCACCCAGCGCGCCGGCAGCCAGCCCGGCTTGCGATCGAGCAGCTCGCCCACCAGCTGATCGGCCTCTTCGTACGCGCCGGCGCCGGCAAGTGTTGCGGCGTAGGCGAGTTGGAAGCCGTCCCGGTCGGCGGCGCGGAACTGCAGGTACAGACCACTGTCGTAGGTGAAGCCCAGGTCGCCGTCGGCGAGGTCGAGCGCCCGCTGCAACACGCCGGCCGAAGCCACCGTCCGCCAGATCGCCTCCACCACGTCGGGCGTTGTAGCACCAGCGGCGGCCAACCCGGTCCAGGCGTCGCAGTGCTCGCCGGCGATGCGCGTCAAGGTCAGGAAGCCACCCAGGGCCGCGTCGAGGTCAGCCGGGCGACGGCGACCGTCGACGCTCAGGCCGAGCGCCAGGCAGCCGGTGGCGAACCGGGTCAGCACATCACGGTCGACCCGCGATACCCGCTGCGCCGCATCGACATCGGCGACCACTGTGTTACTGCCCGCGGTGCTCGGTCGCACGTGGGTCCTTTCCGTCGTCGACACGCCAGAGGACGAACCACCGCTCATCTGGCGGCCGTCCTAAGAAGGAGTCGGCATCCGGAACGGGTTGGTTCCCGACGGGCCGAGGAACGGGCACTGTGCCGTCGTGCGGGCGCGCCTTGCTGGAAGTGCGCCGCGGCGGATACCGCAAATGTGTCAGTGCCCATATCTGTGTTCGCGGGATATTAGAGTCCCCGCATATCTCCTTAAGTATGCCTAAGCTAACCCCTGCGAAGTTAGCATTGCATAACTTAAGTTGTCGAGACGCACCCCGCCGCTTCAGCAGGTGACGACGCTCACTCCTTAACGGCAGTGACCAGGGTGTTCGAGGCGATCATGGTCGCCGCTTCGGGGTTCGTCGGCACCGGACGGCCCACCGAGCGGAAGTAATCAGCGAGCCCGGTTGCCTCGGCGCGCCAGCCCCGCGCGCCGAACCAGTCCGCCGCGGGCGCGATCTGCTCGTTGTAGATCAGCTTGAAGAAGCCCTCCGCCATCTCGTCCCCGGCAGCCCGCTTGGCCGCGAACACATCGGCAGGCATCGGCTTGCCCTCTTCGATCGCCACCCAGCTGCCGGGTGCCGCCAGCTCATCAATTCCGGTGAACAGATCGCCCTGTGCCGTCGCGGGCAGATAGATCAGCAGCCCCTCGGCAATCCACGCCGAAGGGCGCGACGGGTCGAAGCCGGCATCGGTGAGCGCTGTCCGCCAGTCGTCGCGCAGGTCGACGGCGATCTCGCGGCGTTCCACCTTCGGATCGGCCCCATTGCCCGCCAACACTTCCCGCTTGAACTCGAGGACCTGCGGCTGATCGAGCTCGTAGATGACGGTGCCGTCCGGCCAGTCCAGGCGGTAGGCGCGAGAGTCGAGCCCCGCGGCCAGCAGCACGACCTGGCGGACGCCGGCCGCCGCGGCGCGCTGGAAGTAGGTGTCGAAGTATTTGGTCCGCGAGGCCTGAAAGTTGATGAACGGTTCGCCGAATTCGGGCGTCGCCAACGGATGTTCCGGCGCCTCACCGTCCAAGACGTCGGCCCAGACACCGCCGACGGCGCGGGTGAACACCTCCGCATATCGGTCCACCGCAAGCGGATTGGGCTTGGCCGCTTCCAATGCCCGCGCCGCGGCAACCATCACCGCAGTCGATCCAACACTCGAGTTGATATCCCAGCTGTCATTGTCGGTCCGCACCCGCGCGAGGGTACGCCGACAACGTGGACGCCGACTGGGACGAGCCTCAGACCAGCGGGCGCCCGGTGCGGATGCGCCAGTTCAGATCCATGAGCATCCAATTGAAGGGGAACCGCCGCAGCGGCCCGGGCAGCACGCGGTTGACCGCTTTCACGAGTTTCATCACCGCGTTGAAGCGCTTCTGCCGCTTGGTATCCCACGGCAGCTGCATCTCGTCGCGGAAGCGCTGCGGCAGGAAGCCGGTGGTGAGCAGCAGGGCAAACGCCTCGGACCAGCGCTGCAGCGGGCCAGGAAGCTGCAGCCCCTTCAACCGCGCCGCCGCAATCGGAAACAGGTACTCGCGCACCGTGTCGTCGATGTGCACCTGGTCCAGCGACTCTTGCCAGTACTTGTCGAAGGCGGCCCGGTCGGCCGGCCACATCTCCGGCGTCACCTGCAAGGTGGTGCCCATCGTCATGCCCTGCCGATAGAACTCCTCGGCAGTCTCGTCGTCCAACTCGCCGACCACCAGGCGGTACACGTCGAGCGCGCCCTTGAACAGGCACGCCGCCACCCACAGCTGCAGGTTCTTGTCCATGGCGCTGTACTTCACCGGGCTGTCCGCGGTGGAGTACACCTGCCGGTGCGCCGTGTTCACCGCGCTGCGGTACGCCGCCTTCTGTTCGTCGGATCCCAGGATTGCGACCGCGAGGTACGTGAACGTGGTCCGGGCGCGCTTGATCGGGTGCAGGTCGGTGCGGCCACTTTCCACCCGGCTCTCGACGACGCCGTAGCCGACGCCCGGACGCGCCAGCTGCATGATCACGTTGGCCGGGCCCGCCAGTAGTGCCGCACCAACCAATCCGTCGGCGTACTGGACATCACGACGCACCCGACGGCCGGGCGCGCACGCGTTGACCGGCATCTCGACGAGATCGACCGTCATTGGTCACTCCTAGCAAAAGTGAGAACGATTGATTCCTGATATTGCCCGCGGCACGGTGCGGGTGTCAAGATGGCGGGGTGCCTCAGGTACGCCCGTACCGCGGGATCGACGCGGCAGAACGCCTGGCCCAACGACGGGCCCGGCTGATCGACGCCGGGCTGGAGATTCTGGGTGCCGCGCCGCCGGCACCGGAACTCACGGTGCGGACCATCTGCGGCGGAGCCGGCGTGGCGATGCGCTACTTCTACGAAAGCTTCTCCGACAAGGACGTTTTCGTCGAGGCGGTGTTCGACCACGTGATCGCCGGCCTGGCCACCACGACGCAGGCGGCGGTCGCCGCCGCGCCGCTCGATGAGCAGAGCCGCGCCGGTATGGCCAACATCGTGCACACCATCGCGGACGACCCCAGGGTCGGCCGGCTGCTGTTCAGCGCGCAACTGTCCAACGAAGTGGTGGCACGCAAGCGCAACGAATCGACCGTCTTCTTCGCCATGCTGCTCGGCCAGCACGCGGGCGACGCCCTTCAACTACCCGCCGGCGATCGTCGCCGGGCCAGCACCCATTTCGCGGTCGGCGGCGTCGGACAGACGCTGAGCGCCTGGCTGTCGGGCGAAATCACTTTCACCCCAGACGAATTGATCGATCATCTGGCGTTGCTGCTGGACACGCTCGGCAAGCGGGCCGTCCGCCGGTGAACGGACCCCGGCTGCGCCGGCCCCGGTCGCCGCTGCACCAGCACATCGACTTCTTCGGCTACTGGGCGCACGGTGGCGTGGCCACCGACCGGAGCCGAGCACTGCCGCGCGGCGCCGCGACCGTGGTCATCGACGTGGGCGGCCGGGATCGCGTCGACATCTTCTCCGCCGACGGCGCCACCCGGATGCCGGTGGAGCCGGCATTCCTCACCGGGCCGGGCACGCTGTCGTACGTCACCCGGATCGATCCGGGCGAAGCGGTGCTCACCATTCATTTCCGGCCCGGCGGCGCACTGCCATTCTTCGGAATTCCGTTGGCGGACCTGGAGAATTCCTGCGCCAACCTCACCGACCTCTGGGGCGCCGACGCCGCCCTGCTGCGCGAGCAACTGATCGCGACACCGGACTGGCCCCGACGCATCGAGATCGTCGAGGACTTCCTCATCGCCCGGTTGCGGCCGATTTCCCACACCCTCATGCCGGTACTGCACACCGCCGAACGCCAACCGTCAGTCCGGGTTTCCGAGGCCGCCGAGCTGACGGGCCTGTCCCCCAAGCGCTTGATCGCGACGTTCCGCAACGAGATCGGACTCACCCCGAAGGCCTATCTGCGCGTGCGACGGCTCCAGGCGGCACTGCGTCTGCTCGATGCCGGCAGCCGCGACGGCGCCGACGTCGCGGCCACTCTCGGGTACTTCGATCAACCGCACTTCGTGCGCGAGTTCCGCGGCTTCACCTCGGTCACGCCGACCCAATATGCCCAGCGGCGCAGCGCGCTGCCCAGCCATGTGGGGCTGCCGGGGTAATCAGTCAACGGGCAAAAATATCCAAGCGTCGCGCGCATCAGACCGGCACCATGGGGACATGCACCAAGGAGCACAGGCCGTCGCGAACACCGGCCTTCTGGTCGCCGCCATCCGCGCCGACGAATCACGCCGCCCTGACCGCCTTTTCACCGATCCGTTCGCCGACCGCCTTGCCGGAGAGACGGGCCGCCGGCTGCTCGCCGAAGCCGTCGCCGAAGCCGGGGACCGCCCGACCCGGCAGATCGTGGTGCGCACCCGGTTCTGGGACGAGGCCCTGCTGCGCGCCACCCGGTCCGTCCGCCAGGTCGTGATTCTCGCCGCGGGTATGGATGCCCGCGCCTACCGGCTGTCCTGGCCGGACGGCACCACGGTGTACGAATTGGACCAGCCCGAGGTGATCGCCGCCAAGGCCGCGGCGCTGGAGGGCGAGCAGGCGTTGTGCACGCGGGTGGCGGTCGGCGTCGACCTCACCGGCGACTGGACAGCAGCTTTGCGCGCCAACGGCTTTGACGACCGCCGACCTACGGCGTGGTTGGCCGAGGGACTACTGCAGTACCTCGACGAAGCCGCGGTCGGCACGGTCTTCGAGCGCGTCGACGCCCTTTCCGCGACTGGTTCGGTGCTGCTGTACGACGTCGTCGGCAAGACGCTGCTCGACGCGCAGCTGTTGGCGGCGGTGCGCCAGTCGATGGCGCGCAACGGGGCACCGTGGCTGTTCGGCACCGACCAGCCGGGTGAGTTGGCGGAGCGCCACGGCTGGTCTGCGGTGGTCACCGACGTGGCCGTGCCGGGCAACGAGTGGGGCCGCTGGTTCGCCCCCGCGGTGCCGATGGACGTGCCCGATGTCCCGCGCGGCTACTTCGTCGAAGCGACGAAATAGGTTGGCGCCGAGCTTGGCGCGTCTTGATCCTGCACTCATGGTCTCGCGCACTCAGCTTTTTGCGCCGTAGCCGCGGAATCAATGACGGTCTCACGTTGATCCTGCAGCCCGGGTCCCCATGACTCGAGCTTTGTGAGCGTCAGCGCAGGGTCGACGTCCGCAAGACATTTGCTTGTCAAGTGCCCAGCACGCGGAGGCTCGCGACCGTGCCACCAGATCGTCGATTTCGCGGCAGATTCAAGCGGTCTGATTGCACGCTCGAGACAAGCCCGGCATTCCAGCCGTCAGACAGAAGCCACCGCGGGCCGCCGGTCGGCCGCGGTCCGCGGCTCGGTCACCGTATCGGCCTCGGTGAATTCCTTGGTCCAGCAGGCGAATTCCAGCGTGATGCCGTCCGGGTCCTGGAAGTAGAACGACCGCACGTACACACCGGGATGCACCGTGGCCGACGCCTGCATGGGGCTCTCGTCGTGGTTGAGTACCGGGCCGACCCGCACGCCCTTTTCCTTGAGCCGCTTGCGGTACTCGTCGAACTTCTCCGCGGGCACATGAAAGGCCAAGTGGTTCAACGAGCCGACGGCACTCACGAACTCGCCGAGGCCGGGCAGCGCCGCCGGCTGCGAGATGCCGGGCTCCCCGTCGGGCGCCTGCGCGAACCAGAAGAACGCCACGCAGTCGCCGTTACCGGCGTCGAAGAAGAAGTGCTGCCCCATGCCGCCCGGCAGATCCAGTGACTTGACCAGCGGCATGCCGAGCACGCCCGAGTAGAAGTCGACGGTCCGTGCCATGTCCGCGCAGACGAGGGCGACATGGTTGATGCCGCCCAGCTCGAATTCAGCGTTGCGGTTGTCGGGCTTGATCATCGTGCCACTCCTGACGACAGGGTCTGGTCAATCACCTAATCTGAATCTAACATCAGGTTCAGGTTTGATCAATGACTCTTCGGAAGGACGCCACCGTGACCGTCGCGCCCCGCGAGCAGCTCCCTACCGTGCGGGGCCGCCAGACGCAGGCGGCGATCGACAGCGCCGCGCGCGCCGTCATTGCCCGCAAAGGCATTCTGGCGACCACCATTTCGGACATCGCGGCCGAGGCCGGCCGCTCCACCGCGTCGTTCTACAACTACTACGACTCCAAGGAGGCGATGGTCCATGAATGGGCACAGCGCTTCCGCGACGAAGCCCGCGAGCGGGCCCTGCCGGCCATCAGCGCCGAACTGACCAACTGGGAACGCTCCCACCAGGCCGCCGCCGCGCACTGGGAGACCTACCGGCACCGGCTTGCCGAGGTCATCGCCATTTCCCAGCTGGCAATGATCAACGACGATTTCGCGCAGTATTGGTCCGAAATCTGCGAGCTACCGATCTCCCTGATCGTGTCGATGGTCAAACACGCTCAGCAGCAAGGCTTCTGCCCGGACGACAATCCACGGCTCGTTGCCGTGGCATTGGTATCGATGCTGAACCAGTTCTGCTATACCCAATTGTCAGGCGACGGCGCCACCACCGCAGATGACGACGCCTGCGTCACCACGCTGGCCAACATCTTCTACCGGACCATCTATCACGAGGGGAATCCGCGTACATGAACAGACCCGGAAGTTCGTCCGCCGCGGGAGTCACCCGAGAATTCATCGGAATGGACTCGCCCACCGCGCTGCGCGCCGGGTCCGGTGGCCACCCGTGCCAGGGCATCTACTACCGGGGCATGGGCCGCAAGCCCAAGGTGGCGATGATCGCCACGCACTACCAGATCGATTTCGCCGAGCACTATCTCGCCGACTACATGGCTACCCGCGGTATCGGGTTCCTCGGCTGGAACACCCGATTCCGCGGCTACGAATCCAGCTTCCTGCTCGATCACGCGCTCGTGGACATCGGGGTCGGGGTGCGCTGGCTGCGCGAGGTGGCGGGCGTGGAAACCGTTGTTCTGCTTGGCAATTCAGGCGGCGGATCGCTCATGGCCGCCTATCAGGCCCAGGCGCTGTCACCGCACATCACCCCATTGGACGGGATGCGCCCGGCCGCAGGCGTCTACGACCTGCCGCCGGCCGACGGCTACATCTCCAGCGCGGCACACCCGGGCCGACCGGACGTGCTCACCAATTGGATGGACGGATCGGTGACCGACGAAACCGACGCGCTGGCAACCGATCCCGATCTCGACCCGTTCGCCGAGCACAACGGCCCGCCCTTCTCCCCGGAATTCGTCCAGCGCTACCGCGACGCGCAGGTCGCCCGAAACCACGCGATCACCGACTGGGTGGAAACCGAGTACGCGCGCGTCCGCGCCGCGGGCTTCCGCGACCGCCCCTTCACGGTCATGCGGACCTGGGCCGACCTGCGCATGATCGACCCCACGCTCGAACCCACCAAACGCCCCGCCAATCAGTGCTATGCGGGCACCCCCGTCCAGGCCAACCGCTCCGCCAACGGCATCGCCGCCGCCTGCACGCTGCGCAGCTGGCTGACGATGTGGAGCCTGCGTCACGCGCAGACCCGGGCCGAACCGCACCTGGCCCTCATCGACAACCCGGCGCTGGTGATCAACGCCGAGCAGGATTCCGGCGTGTATCCCTCTGACGCGCAACGCATCTTCGACGCCCTGGCGTCCACGGACAAGACGCTGCACGCCATCGACTCCGACCACTACTTCACGACCCCGGGCGCCCGCAGCGAACAGGCCGATCTCATCGCCAAATGGATCGCCAAGCGGTGGCGGTGAATCCGGCGATCCGGGTACTGGCGCACTTCACGCCCGGCCCGCGCGTCACCGAATTCCTGACCCCGCTCGGCGATCTGGTCGATGTGCGGTTCTGCGCCGCGGACGACGACGCGACGTTCTACCGGGAACTGCCGGAAGCCGACGTGCTGTGGCATGTCCTGCGGCCGGTCAGCGCCGAGGATCTGGAACGAGGCCGGCGCCTCAAACTGGTCCACAAGATGGGCGCGGGCGTCAACACCATCGATGTCGATGCCGCGACGCGCCTCGGCATTGCCGTGGCCAACATGCCCGGCGCCAACGCGCCGTCGGTCGCCGAGGGCACCGTCATGCTGATGCTGGCCGCCCTGCGTCGGCTACCGGAACTCGACCGCGCCACGCGCGCCGGCGCCGGCTGGCCCACCGACCCGACGCTCGGCGAGACGGTCCGGGATCTCGGCAGCTGCACCGTCGGCCTGATCGGGTACGGCAACATCGCCAAACGAGTCGAGACCATCCTCACCGCCATGGGCGCGACCGTCGTGCACACCAATACCCGTGGCGCACAGGGCCACCCCGGCTGGCGGGCGCTCCCTGTCCTGCTGGCCACCAGCGATGTCGTCTCACTGCACCTGCCGCTCACCGAACACACCGAGGGACTGCTCGACGCCGAGGCACTGTCCCGGATGAAACCGGGCGCGGTCCTGGTCAACACGTCACGCGGCGCCGTCATCGACGAAGCCGCACTCGTGTCCGCGCTACAGAACGGACCGCTGCAGGCCGCCGGCCTCGACGTCTTCGCCACTGAACCCGTCGATCCCGGCAACCCGCTGCTGGCGCTCGACAACGTCGTCGTCAGCCCGCACACCACCTGGTACACCGCCGACACCATGCGGCGCTACCTGGCCGAAGCGGTGGGTAACTGCGAGCGACTCGCCGCCGGACAGCCGCTCGCCAACGTGGTTAACGAAGTGAACCTCTAAACACCCGTCAAGTGGGTTACGCTCGGAGTCAACCGACCAGTTATTTGGTTGGGTGCGCCACAAGCCCACAGCCGGTCACAGGAGGCAACGATGCCCATCGCGATCACGTCCGAGCACAACGATCTGGCCGATTCGGTCCGGTCCCTGGTGGCGCGCGTCGCGCCGTCCGAGGTGCTGCACGAGGCCCTCGAGACACCGATCAGCAACCCACCGCCGTACTGGGCTGCCGCCGCCGACCAGGGCCTGCAGGGCCTGCACCTGTCGGAAGCCGTTGGGGGGCAAGGCTTCGGCATCCTCGAACTCGCGATAACCCTGGCCGAATTCGGCTACGGCGCGGTCCCCGGCCCGTTCGTCCCGTCGGCCATCGCCAGCGCACTGATCGCCGCACACGACCCCAAATCGGCCCTGCTGCCCGGCCTGGCCTCCGGCGAGACCATCGCCGCGTACGCCTTGACCTCGGGACTGACCGCCACCGCCCAGGGCGACGGACTCGTCGTCAGCGGTGAAATCCGCGCCGTCCCCGCCGCCGCGCAAGCCGCCCTCCTGGTGGTGCCCGCCGACGACCGGTGGGTCGTGCTCGATACCGCGGGCCTGCAGATCGACCCGGTCCAGAGCGTCGACCCGCTGCACCCCGTCGCCCATGTGCGCGCCGATGCCGTCCCGGTCGCCGCCGACCGCGTCCTCACCGGCCTGACGAACCCGCACGCACGGGCCCTGATCACGACGCTGCTGTCGGCCGAATGCGTCGGTGTCGCCCGGTGGGCCACCGACACCGCCGCCGGGTACGCCAAGATCCGGGAGCAGTTCGGCCGGCCCATCGGACAGTTCCAGGCCATCAAGCACAAGTGCGCCAACATGATTGCCGAGACCGAGCGCGCCACGGGCGCCGTCTGGGATGCCGCCCGGGCGCTCGACGAGCATGCGTCGGGGGACGCCGACTCCGACTACCTGTTCGCCGCCGCGGTGGCCGCCACGTTGGCACCCGTCGCCGCTCAGCACTGTGCGCAGGACTGCATCCAGGTGCACGGCGGCATCGGCTTCACGTGGGAACACGACACCAACGTCTACTACCGGCACGCCATCGCGCTGGTCGCCGGGTTCGGCCGCGCCGCCGAGTACCCGCGGCAGGTCGTGGACCTGGCCACCACCTCCGGCATGCGGTCCATCGACATCGACCTGGACCCGGACACCGAGAAGCTGCGCGCCGAGATTCGTGCGGAAGTGGCTGCGCTGAAGGCACTTCCGAGCGGACCGGAGCGCAACGCCGCGATCGCCGAAGGTGGCTGGGTGCAGCCGCACCTGCCGACACCGTGGGGCCGGGCCGCGACGCCGATCGAGCAGATCATCATCGCCCAGGAATTCAGCACCGGGAAGGTGCGGCGCCCGCAGATGGGCATCGCGGCATGGATCATCCCGTCGATCGTGGCGTTCGGCACCAGCAAGCAGCAGCAGGACTTTCTGCCGCCCACGTTCCGCGGCGACATGATCTGGTGCCAGCTGTTCTCCGAGCCGGGCGCCGGTAGCGACCTCGCCAGCTTGACCACCAAGGCCGTCAAGGTCGACGGCGGCTGGCGCATCACCGGCCAGAAGATCTGGACCACCGGCGCGCAGTTCTCCGCGTGGGGAGCGCTGCTGGCCCGCACCGACCCCAATGCACCGAAACATCAAGGCATCACGTACTTCCTGCTCGACATGAAGAGCCCCGGGGTCGAGGTCAAGCCGCTGCGTGAGCTCACCGGCAACGCGATGTTCAACACCGTCTTCATCGACGACGTCTTCGTCCCCGACGACATGGTGCTCGGCGAGGTGAACCGCGGCTGGGAGGTCAGCCGCAACACCCTGACCAACGAGCGGGTGTCGATCGGCAGCAGCGAGCCGCCGTTCCTGGCCAGCTTGGACCAGTTCGTGGGGTTCCTGCGGGACGGCGAATTCGACGAGCTGCAGCGCCACGAAGCGGGCAAGCTGATCGCCGAGGGCCACGCCGCCAAGCTGCTCAACATGCGCTCGACGCTGCTGACCCTCGCCGGTGGCGATCCGATGCCGGCCGCCGCGATCTCCAAGCTGCTGTCCATGAAGACCGGCCAGGGCTACGCCGAATTCGGGGTCGCGTCATTCGGCAGCGACGCCGTCGTCGGTGACCCGCAGCAGCCCTCCGGCCGGTGGGACGAATACCTGCTGGCCGGCCGCGCGACGACCATCTACGGCGGCACCTCCGAGGTGCAGCTGAACATCATCGCCGAGCGGCTGCTGGGCCTGCCCCGCGACCCGTAGCCGGCACTCGCCGACGGTCGGAAAACCCCCATTTCAGTGCAGAAATGGGGTTTTCCCTACTGTCTGCGGGCATTCACCCAGGTGTACCGTTGACGTAGACGGAAACATTTTTGGTGGTGATGATCATGACCACACGAGTACTGGCGACACGAGCGTCGCGCGCGCTGCGACTGGTGTTCATCGGGGCCGTCGCGATCGCGTTCACGATCCTGCCGACGGCGCTGCGCAACCCGACCGTCACGCTGCATGCGACCGGGGAACCGTGCGTCGACGGCGTCGTCCCGTGGAACCCCTACGTCGTGAACTGCAACCTGCCGGCGCGCAACACCCCCAAGGTGCGCGGCGCGGCTCCCGACGCGGGCGCCATCATCGCGTGCCACGACAAGCCCGGTTGCCTGTCCTGGTACGTCAACAACTAGGCGACTAGACGTCCATGTCGCGCAACGCGCGCTTGAGGATCTTGCCCGTGGGGTTACGCGGCAACTCGTCGAGGAAGATGACCTCGCGCGGAACCTTGTAGCGCGCCAGGTGATCTCGCACGTAGGCCTTGATGTCGTCCTCGGTGACCGTCGCCCCGTCGACCTTGACGACGAAGGCCCGCAGCCGCGCGCCGAAGTCCTTGTCGTCGACGCCGATCGCGGTCGCCTCCACCACGTCGGGGTGTCCGCTGATCAGGTCCTCGACCTCAGCGGGGAACACGTTCTCGCCGCCGGAGACGATCATCTCGTCGTCACGGCCGCTGACGTACAGGAGCCCGCGCTCGTCGAAGTAGCCGACGTCGCCCGACGACAGCATCCCGTCGATGATCTCCTTGCCACCGCCGCCGGTGTACCCCTCGAACGGGAAAGTGGTGCCGACGAAGATGCGCCCGACGCTGCCCTGCGGCACTTCCTTGCCGTTGTCGTCGAAGATCTTCACGCGGACGCCCTTGACCACCGGGCCGACGGTCGCCGGGTTGATCGACAGATCCTGCGGACGCGCGATGGTGGCGAACGAGATCTCGGTTGACCCGTAGAGGTTGTAGATCACCGGCCCCAGATCTTTGAGCGCCCGCGTCGCCAATTCGGATCCCAGCTGCGACCCCGACACGAACACGATGCGCAGGCTCGACAGATTCGGCTTCGGTGACGTCTTGTCCAGTTCGTCGAGGATGCGCGACAGCATCACCGGCACGACCACCATGGCGGTGACCCGGTGCCGCTCGATGTCGGCGAGTACGGTCGCCGGCTTGAACCGGCGCCGCAACACCAACGTGCTGCCCAGCAGCATGGCGATGGTCGAATGCAGGTAACCCAGCGCGTGGAACATCGGCGCGGGCAGGCTGGTGACCTCACCCGATTTGAACGGCACCGACGACAGCACGCCACCCACCGGGGCCAGCGACGGCGGGGCACTTCGGTTGGCGCCCTTGGGCGTTCCCGTGGTGCCGCTGGTCAGGATGATGATGGACGCGGGCTTCGCGACCTTCGGCGGCGCGAGGCTGCTGGTCCGGGCGATGACGTCGGCCAGGGATTCATCGAGGCTGCCCGACGGTTCCGCCTTGTCGGGGTTGTGCCCCAGGGCCCGCAGCTTGCCCAGCGGCGGTTCGGACAGCGCGACGGCGTCGGCGTACTCGTCGTCGTAGATGATGAGCTGCGCGCCCTCGCGTTCGGAGACCTCCTTGATCTGCGGACCCGAGAATTCGGTGTTCATCAGGATGATTCGCGCGCCGACCCGCGCCGCGCCGTACACCG
Organism: Mycobacterium sp. SM3041; assembly: GCF_039668335.1. Taxonomy (NCBI): domain Bacteria; kingdom Bacillati; phylum Actinomycetota; class Actinomycetes; order Mycobacteriales; family Mycobacteriaceae; genus Mycobacterium; species Mycobacterium sp. SM3041. Next base: position 119,178 of record NZ_JAYXBQ010000042.1, read on the forward strand.
AGATCAGGAACCACCGATGGTTGCGGGCCAGGATGGCGACACCTTCGCCGGCCTGAACACCCTTGGCGCGCAACGCGTTGGCCGTCGCGTTCACGGCGTCGTCGAACTCCTGGAAGGTGATGTCGCCGTCGTCGTCGATGACGGCGGTGCGGTGCGGGGTGCGGCGCGCGTTGAGCGCCGGGACCATGCCGATCTCACCCCAGCGGACGATGTCGGCCAGCATCGCCGCGATGTGCTGTGGCGATTCGAGTTTGAGCGCACCCGCTTCGAACATCTTCCGGGCGTAGTGCAATTCGGCGGCGCCGCGGTCAACATATTTACCGACCGACTTCTCCAAAGTTTCCTGAACCTTGTTTGCCACCTGTGACGGGAGGTCGGTCAGCTTCGCCATGAGCCAACCATAGGTGACACCGCGGGAAACGCGGCCAGAACTCCGGCCCCAATTCTCGGGCCAATTACGATGACTTCATGGGTGACTCGCGGTCCCTCGAGGTGGGTGGGCGCGAGGTTGTCGTGAGCAACCCCGGCAAGGTGATCTTTCCCGAACCGGGCGTGACCAAGCTCGACCTGGTCAACTACTACCTCGCCGTCGCCGACGGCGCGCTGCGCGGCGTGGCCCGGCGGCCCATGATCCTGAAGCGGTTCGTGAAAGGCATTGCCCAGGAAGCGATCTTTCAGAAGCGGGCACCGGAGAAGCGGCCGGACTGGATCGACGTCGCCGAGCTGAAATACGCGTCGGGCACCTCCGCGAAGGAAGCCGTCATCGACGAGGCCGCCGGGCTGGTGTGGGCCGTCGGCCTGGGCTGCATCGACTTCAATCCCCACCCGGTCCGGGCCGACGACCTGGAACACCCCGACGAGCTGCGCGTCGATCTCGATCCGATGCCGGGTGTCGAGTGGCCGCAGATCCTCGACGTCGCAGCTGTCGTCCGCGACGTGCTCACCGACTACGGGCTGACGGCCTGGCCCAAGACGTCCGGCTCGCGGGGCTTCCACATCTACGCCCGGATCGAGCGGAACTGGCCGTACAAGCAGGTGCGGCTGGCGGCCCAGACCGTGGCCCGTGAGGTGGAGCGACGGGCACCCGACCTGGCGACGAGTCGCTGGTGGAAAGAGGAACGCCAGGGCGTGTTCGTCGACTTCAACCAGAACGCCAAGGACCGGACGGTGGCGTCGGCCTACTCGGTGCGGTCGCGGCCCGACGCCCGCGTCTCGACACCGCTGTTCTGGGACGAGGTCCCGGGCTGCCGTCCCGAGGAGTTCACCGTGGCGACGGTGCCCGGCCGGTACGCGCAATTCGGTGACCCCTGGGCCGGGATGGACGACGCCGCCGGCGGTCTGGAGGGGTTGCTGGCGCTGGCCGAAGAACTGGGTCCGATGCCCAAAACCGAGAAATCCGGGGGCAGCACGTCGGCCGACGGACGCCGGGCGTCGCAGATGCCGCTCATCGAGGTGGCCCGGACAAAGACGCGCGACGAGGCGATGGCCGCGCTCGACGAATGGCGGGCGAAGCATCCGGAAGCGGCATCTGCGCTGGAAGCCATAGATGTTCTGGTCGACGGCATGCGCGGTCCCAGCTCGATCTGGTACCGCATCAGGATCAATTTGCAGCACGTGCCGGAGGAATTGCGGCCGCCGCAGGAGCCTCTCATCGCCGACTATTCGCCGTGGGTCGGGTACCACGGCCATCAGATGCGCCGTCCGTGACCGTTACCCCGCTGAGACCATGTTTGCTAGCTGGAGCAATCACACTTCTTAGCGATGATTTAGGACTTACTCCCCGGTACCTTAACTTGGCCACATAACTTCGATCTCGAGCCGGAGAAACGACACAGCTGTCGGGCGTCCGGCAACATCGAAGGGAGGCATCACATGGCTGTAGTGACAGGCAAGGCCACCGGCGACGCAACAACGTCTGCCGCTTTCCGCTATGGCAATCCGGCGGTCGCCTGCGGCGACGCCGAGGTGCGCGCCCAGTGCCGTCAACTGGCGACGGTGCTCACCGTCACCGGAGTCATCGACGAAACCGATGTGGACCTGGTTGCAGCGCAGGCACGGCGCTGCGTACTCCCAGAGAAGCCGTTCATCCTGGACCTGAGCGGGGTCACCTCGTTCGCAGTGTCCTGCGTCGAACTGCTCGACAAGGTCAACGACAGCTGCATCGCAGCAGGCAACGAGTGGTCTCTCATCGCATCCCAGCCGGTTTCGACCGCACTGCTGGCCTGCGGCGCAGAGTCCGCCTTCCCGACCGCAACCTCCGTCTCGGAAGCGCTGCACCACTTCTCGGACAGCATGTACGAGCGTCGCCGGTTGCTGCCGTTCCTCACCAAGAAGTCCGCGTAAGACAGGAACTGAATATGTTGATCGATCTCCGCTGGCTGAGTGCCCTGCTCCACCACCGTCGTAAGACGCAGATGGCGACGCCGGCCTTCTGACCACTTCGACCTCCAACACGGTGCCGACACCAATCTGGTGTCGGCACCGTGCTTTTTGTCGGTGTCGCCTCCTGCCTGGGCACAGGATCGAACGTCAGGCGCCGAAGTCGATGCGCACGATCGCGCTGTCGTCCCAGACACCGCGGTTCCGCGCCTTCTGCCACTTTTCCCGCCACGGCAGCCCGGCGTGCACCTGGGTCACTCCCGGAATCCTGATCAGCGGCACCAGATTCCACTGCCACCCGTAGCGCCGGTGCAACACCCGGTTGGCCTCGGCTGCGGCCCCATCCTCGAGGATCGTCGCCGTGCCAGTGAATACGGTTGCGCCGCTGCGCTTTCGGCCGCGGTAGTCGCACGCCGTCAGTTCGACTTGCGGATGTGCGCGCAGCCGTGCGGTTTTCGGACCGCGCTTGGTCCGGAACACGATCGAATCCTGCTCGACGGCGAACCAGATCGGCGTATCGACCGGCTCGCCGTCGCGTCGGTAGCTCCGGAGCATTGCGTAGCGGGTCGTGCCCAATTCACTGATGTCTGATCGCTGTGTGTTGGTAGCCATGCAGACAGTCAACGACTTAGAGTTGGCTTCAAGTCAAGGCCGAACCAGGAGTGTCATGGCCACGTTCACCATCGGCGAAGTGTCGGCGCGCACCGACGTCGCCGCGACGACGCTGCGCTACTACGAACAGATCGGCCTCATCCCGGCGCCGGCACGCACCGGGGGGCAGCGCCGCTACGACGACACCGTCATCGATCGCCTCAACGTCATCCGGGTGTGCAAGACGGCGGGGTTCTCTCTCGATGAGATCCAACTGCTGTTCGCCGACGACGCGCCCGGGCGCCCGGCCAGCCGCGCATTGGCGGAGACCAAGCTTGCCGAGATCGACGCCAAGATCGCCGAACTGCACCTCGCGCGCGCGGTCGTCGAATGGGGCATGCAGTGCACCTGTCCATCGATCAGCGCGTGCAGCTGCGGTATTCACCCCGCCAAGCCCGGGGACGCCCGGACGGCCTGAGGCCTGCTGTCAGTGCCCGCCCGCGCGGGAACCGCCGACCTCCGCCGGCAACGGCGGCGGCAGCGGCGTGGTCGGTACGGGCGCGGGAGCTCCGGTGACCGGTGTGGGCGGCGCACCCACCGGTGACGCAGCCGGCGCAGGCGTGGCGGCCGCGGCTCCGGGCAGGGGCCCGCCGCTGCGGAAGAAGGTCATGGGCTCGGACCGGATGGACTGCGAACCCGCGCTGATATCAAGTGATTTCGCGCTGACGGTATAGGTGATGCCATCGCTCGTCGCGGTGTAGCCGCCGCGGCCGTCCGCGCTCGCGGCGACGATCAGCTTCGCGCCGTCGCTGATCCGGACGCCGCGATATTGGTACTCTCCGCCGGCGCTCCTGCAGATGGCGACCCGTGACGATGCGGTACTGCCGAACGCGACCGCGGTATCGCCCGTCGGACACCGCGCCGTCGAGTCGAGGAACCCCTGGGCGTCCGTCGCGGGCTCGGCCACCACCAACGGGCTTCCGGCCAGCGCCAACACCGCACCCGTCAGCGTCGCGGCAGCCAGCCCCGCAGCACGGAATCTGAAGTCGGACATCGTCACCACCACATCACACCCTGACCGGTTCGGCGAGCGCCCACACCGCACCGCCGGCAAATGATGTGGCCGTCACAGCGGCCGGGCCTGGATGAATTCTTGGAAAACTTCAGCTTGATTTATTTACCCGGGCAGGGAAATAGTGCACGTATTGCCTGGTCAGGCGGCCGATGGGGCTTTTTGCTCGGCTAGAGGCACCTCCGTCTTTCCGCTACTTTCAGACCGCCTAATTCCGCTCTGCCTCACTGAATCCGGGGTCCATCATGCAAATCGCTGTTCGGCACAACGCACTGCCTTCGTCTCTCGTTGCCGGCATGTGCTCGGTGTGCGTCGTCGCCTCGGTAGGAGCCGCGGCACCGCTGCCCGCGCCGCACTCCCTGCAGGCGGCACATTCCGCTGTGGCCACCGTGTCCCACGTGTCCACCTACGCGGAGAAGTACTACCTGACCGCCTTCCCGGCCGATCTGCTCCAGCTGATCTCGCTGCCGTTCACGGCATACCAGACGTTCCTGAACAACCTCATCGCCGGCCCGAATGAGTTCATCAAGGCCATCAACACGCTCAACGCCGCGATCTACAACCAGACCGTCGGGCCGTTCGTCGCGCAGTTGATCCAGGGCCCGAACGCCATCATCACCGGCCTGAACACCATCAACAAGGCGATCTACAACCAGACGCTCCTGCCGATCGTCAACACCCTGATCGCGGCGCCGAACGCCATCATCAAGGGCATCAACGCGATCAACGCCACCTTCTTCAACGGCACGACCGCGAAGATCCCGGTGCTCATCACCACCGCGATCAACACCGCGATCGCCGCGTTGCAGAACCTCAGCACGCTGCCGGCCACCATCATCAAGGGGATCAGCGCCTTGCCGGGTGCCCTCATCGCCGGACTGCAGGCGCTGCCGGGCGCCATCCTGTCCGGATTCCCGTTGGCCGCAACGCCGTTGGCCGCCACCACGTCGCTGAAGACGCTGGCCTCGACCACGACGCTGCCGACCACCCAGACGCTGTCGCTGACGGCCAAGCCCGCCGCCGCCGAGGCGGAGACGCCGAAGGCCACCGGTGCGACGTCGCCCGAATCCGGCACACCGGGCACGACGCCCACGAGCACCGACACCGGTAAGACGACGGAAACCGCCGGCACCCCCACGGACAGCCAGACGGACGCCAAGGACACCAGCAAGACCGCCGGCAAGACCGACGAGAAGGCCGAGACCAAGGGCACCGACACCAAGTCGACCGACACCAAGGGCACCGAGACCAAGGGCACCGATGCCAAGGACTCGGGCGCCAAGGACACCGAGACCAAGGGCGCCGACAAGCCGGACACCAAGTCCGACAGCAAGTCCGACGACAAGGCCGGTGCCGACAAGTCGACCGACGACAAGTCCGCGAAGGCCACCTCGGGCAAGTCCAAGAAGACCGACAAGTCCGCGAAGGGCGGCAAGCACAGCGCTCCCGAGGGCGCGAGCGGTTCGGTCTCCGTTCCCGCGGGTTCGACCGGCGGCAAGCACCGCGCCCCCGAGGGCGGCAGCGCGTCGCACGCGTCGAGCAGCAGCAGCCACGACAGCTGACCACTAGCGCAACAACATTGAGGGCTGTGGCTTTTCGAAGCCACAGCCCTCAATGCGTTCCCGTAGGCGGGATCAGGATCAGTAGCCGGGTATCGCCGGAACGACCGGCGAGGACGCCAGCTGCAGCGGCGCCTGCGTCGCGGGAGCCAGCAGACCCGGTGTGGGCACCGTTACCGCCGGGGCGGTGAGGCCCGGCGCCGAAGCCACCGGGGCGGTCGCCGCACCGAGCGCACCGGAGACCGGAGCCGTCGCGGCCCCCAAGGTGCCCGGCAGTGGTGCCGTAACAGCGCCCAGCGTGCCCGGCAGTGGTGCCGTCGCGGCCCCCAAGGTGCCCGGCAGCGGGGCCGTCGCCGCGCCCACGACGCTCGACACCGGGGTCGTCGCCGCGCCCAGCGTGCCCGGAACCGCGGCCGTCGCGCCCGACAGGTTCGGCAGGCCGACCGACGGCACAGAGGGCAGCCCCGGCGGCGTCACCGGCAGGCCGCCGTTCATCAGGGCCGGGATGTTGCCGTTGGCGAGCGCCGTCATGAATGCGGGGCACTGAGTCTGGATCGCGACCTGCGTGGCGAATCCGGCCAGCGGCGGGGCGATGCCGCCGTTGCCGCTCATCTGGGTTGCCGTGCTGGCCATCTGACTACCCGGCTGCACCAGCAGCGGGCAGATCGAGGTACCCACCTCGGCGATCGCGTTGCTGACGGGTCCGTTGTTGCCGATGCCGACATCATTGAGCGCGTCATGGACGACGTCGGCCTGGGCGCGTGGTCCCCACATGAGGGCGGCGGCCACGATGGCGCCGGCCACCACGACAGGTCGCAGCACCGCGGCGGACGTCGCGATGACATCCACCGAGCCGACCTGGGTCCTTCCGGTCTTCGGCCGGCCCGGGCGGGCGGCCACCGGTCGTCTGCGGTACGTCACTTCAGTAGTTGCGGTCATCAGCACGCTCCCTGTTCCTGAGTGCTCGGCGCCACACTGGGCACTGGTTTCACTTCGGTAACGGTGGGCTACAAAAGTCACAAAAACAACACGGACCGATAACCGTTCGAACCCTATGCGTTTCGCTACCTTGATCTCTGAGACCGGGCTGAAATTCTGTCTCCTTTTCTTACGGGAGCTTCAACTCAATAACACCAGTAGTCACATTCGCCTCATTTGCACCTTTTGACACAATTTGAAAGTGGCGTCAATACTTGGGCCGAACATTGGCCGTTTCGAGCCCTGTCATCACCGACCCGACCCGCCGTCGGACGTCGAGAAAACCCCGCATCAATTGACGCCGGAGTAGGCCTTACTTTGTTCATAGGTAATGGTCAGACGCGTGTGACATACTGCACTTTGGTCAGAAAAGGGGAGGTGATCTCCGCGTGATGCCCCACGCGCGGCTGCTCGCCGCCTCCAGCCTCGTAACAGCGGGTTTGCTGGCGCTGGGCCCCGCAGCCGTCGTGGCATTGGCCGACACAGACAGCGGCAGCTCCAGCACAGGGACCTCGGGCGGCTCGACCACAGGCGGCACCACGGGCACCACAGGCACCACGACGGGCACGACCACGGGCGGCACCACCACGGGCTCGGACACTTCGTCGACGACCGGTGGCAGCACCACAACCGGCTCCACGACCACGGGATCGTCGACCACCACCGGCTCCACGACCGGCGGCAGCTCGTCACCGAACCTGCAAACCACCTTGGGCGGCATGGTCGGCCAGTTCACCCGCATCATCCAGCACCCGACCAGCGTCATCGGCGGTGCACCGCTGACGGGCCTCGTGCCGGGCGTCAAGCCCAAGCCCGGTCAGAACGCTCCGCTGCTCACCCCCGGCGGCTCGTCGACGTTCTCCGCGCCCGCGCCGGCGAACACCGGGGCACCGCAGCCGTCGGCGGCTCTGACGCCGGAACCGACGAAGAACAGCCAGGACACCGGCCCCGCGACCGAGTCCAAGCCCCCGCTGGCGCAGCTGCCGCTGGCCGCGGCCCAGGTTCCATTGACCGCACTCGATCTCGTCAAGACCACCATCCCGACGGTCGTCGACGCGGTCCCGATTCCGGGTCTCGCGGCACTACCCGTCTTCGCCGACGCCCTGATCAACCCCATCGAGACCACCGTCCGCGAGTTGGCGACGGCCGCGTCCAACCTGCCGTTCCTGCAATACACGCCGGGCATGCCCGCCATCCAGTTGCCACCGGACAGCCGGTCCTTCCCGCAGAGCGCGCCCCAGCTGCCGAAAACCTTTGCCGCAAGCACTGATTCGTTGCCACGCGACATCTCGCCGGGTGCTCCGGGCACCACCGACAAGCCGGTCCCGCCGGTCCAGCCCCGGAGCGTCTTCGCTGCCGAGTCGCACCTCGTCGCGTCGAAGGACTTCCGGCCGGGTTATCCGGACTACCTGCGGGCCGCCGGCCTCAGCGAGGTGGCGGCGGTCGCCGTCCCCGGATTCGCCGGCATCATCACGCTCACCGCCGCCGGCGGGTTGGTCGGCTACCGGCAGGCGCGCGCCACCTCGTCGGCACCCGCTCGCGCCCAGCGATTCGTCAACTAGGTCCTGGCCCAGGTCGACGGCAGCATCGGCTTCCGCACCACATCGCTCGGCACCGTCGCACGTGAACCCACCAGACCACGTGCTGTGGCGTCGAGTCCGGCACGGCTGCCAGAAGCACTGACCTCGGGTTCGGCAGGTGTGCCGGGCAGCGTCACCCGACCGTCGGCTGCCATCGATTCATGCCGGTATTGCCGCGTTTTCCGGCGCCGGCGGGCCGCGCGGCGCTCGGCCACGGCCGCGCTTGCCGCCACCGGCTCCTGAACCGGGGTGGACACCGCCTGGCCGGCCGAATCGCGCACGGTCGGCGCGGAACCTTCCCCGCCCGGGCCGACACCGACGGCGTACAGGTACGGCACGTCGGCGACAGGAACCATCGGTGCGGCGGGCGACGACGGCATCGGCGCCGAACCCGATTGCGGCGCCGGTGCGGGCGCCGCGGCCGTCGGGGCAGGCGCTCCTGGCGTCGGCAATTCGCTGTGATCCTGAACATGGTTGTCGCCCAGAGCAATTGATTCGGCAACTGGACCCGCCGTCAGCTCCGGAGCCGGCTCGGCCGGGGCTGCGGCGCTCGCTGCCGCGGCCGCCGCGGCAGCGGCCGCGGGTGCGGGTATCGCGGCGAACGGGCCGAAGTAGATGAGTGGATCCAGCACCGAGTAGGTCAGGATGCTGAACAGTTTGGCGTTCACCGCCGCCGCCGCGCCGTCCAACACCTGAGTCACCATGCTGCGCAACGGTTCCGGTAGCTCGCGGGCCCACTCGGCCAGCCCGTTGACGAGCTTTCGTATCTGTTCGACGACGATGCCCGCGGGATCGCGGAACGTGAATTGACCGGGGCCCGGCGAGGCTGCCCGGGCGGAGACACCGGCTTCCGCCGACGTGATGGCCGGCGCCGGCGATGCGGTCGGCGCCGACTCGACACTCACGGTGGACACGCCCTCGTAGACCCGCATGGTCGCAGCCGCCTGCAGCCACATCCGGCCGTAGTCGGCCTCATTCAGCGCTAGCGGGATGGTGTTGATGCCAAGGAAATTTGTCGCGAGCAGGCCGGTGTGCACGGCATGGTTGGCGGCGAGTTCGGCCAACGTCGGCATCGCCGCGACGGCCGCCGAATAGGCGGCGACGACGGTGTCGTGCCGCTGGGCGATCATCTCGGCGACGGCGCTCATCGAGGTGAGCCAGTCGAGGAACGGCCCGTGCGCGGCCACATACTGCAGGGCGGTCGGACCTTCCCACGCCCCACCCTGGACCGTCGCCAGGATGCCTGCCAATTGCGTTGCAGCGTCGGCATATTGGGCAGCCAACGCCCGCCATGCCGCGCCCGCCGCCAACAACGAGCCTGGCCCCGGCCCAGTCGAGAGCAGTGCCGAGCTCACCTCCGGCGGCAGCGTCTCCCATATCGTCGACACGCAACTTAGGCTAACCTAAGTAACGATATCGAGGTTGGCTACGTCAGCGGCCAAGGATTTCGGCCGAGGACTCCCCCGATGCCCGCCGACCGGGAAGAATCGGTCGTGACCGGAATAACCCGGCTTCCTCAATCCGTTGGGAATCGACGTGACCGAACATGAACTGAGCCCCACCGACTGGGTGCGCAAGCAGACCGAACAGATTCTCGCGCAGGGCACCACCGATGGTGTGCAGATCCTCGATCGGCCGGTGGTCCTGTTCACCACCACCGGAGCCAAGTCCGGCAAGAAGCGTCTCGTGCCGTTGATGCGCGTCGAGCACAACGGCCGCTACGCCCTCGTGGCATCCAAGGGCGGCGCCCCCGAGCACCCGTCGTGGTACCACAACGTCAAGGCCCACCCGCAGATCACCGCGCAGGACGGCGACAAGGTCTACGAGCTGACGACACGTGAGCTCGAGGGTGAGGAACGGCAGGAATGGTGGGACCGGGCCGTCGAGGCCTACCCGCCCTACGCCGAGTACCAGACCAAGACCGACCGGCTGATCCCGGTCTTCATCGCCGAATAGCGTCCCGCTCCTCCACCGCAAGCAGCCGCCGCGCGGACTGCAACAAGATGCGGTGGAGTTCGTCGTCGGGGATGTCCTGCAAGTCGGGATCCATCGCGCTGCCGTAGACGCCCGAGGTGACCAGCGACATGGTCACCCGGGTCTCGGTATCCGCGCTGTCCATGCCCAGCACCTTGCGCAGGCGCTGGTTGATGGCGCTGCACTCCTCGTGGGTTTTGACCAGGGTGTCGATGGCCGGGTCGCGATAGAAGACGGCCGTCACGCGCCGGTGCCGGACCGCGAGCTCGACGAAACCCGTGATCGCGGCCTCCTGGCGCGCCGCCGCGCTCTCCGCGGCCTCGATCGCCGTGGCCAGCTGATCAAGTTCGGCGAACACCGGACGGATCACGGCGAGCACGATGTCGTCCTTCGAGTGGAACTGGTAGTACACGGAAGCCTTGCTGACCCCGAGGTGATCGGCGATCATCTGCAGCGATGTGCCGTTCACGCCGTGGTCCGCAAACAACGCCAGGGCGGCTTCGATCACCCGTGCCCGCGCCGATCCGCGTGGCCCCACCGATTTGGCCAATCCTCGCTCCCTGTTCAACGCCGACCCGAACCGGTCGTCGTGTAGCGGCGGTCACCGCTGTTGCGGCGACGTCACCTGCGTCACACGGGAAACCCCGATGTGGGCACCGACCTGCATCAATTGATTCGCTTAACTTGTCTAAGTTTACCGTGGTGGATACGCTGAGTCTGCCGATCGGCAGATTGAAATGTGACACAGCTGGAGGTGCCGCACAAGCGGTGCGCAACGCCCCAGCTCACACGGTCCGCCAAGGCATGTCGAGCAACAAGGACGGGGAGGTCAGCGTGACCAAGGAGATCGCAGCGTGATCGGCAATGCGCTCAAGAAGGCGTGGATCCCGTTGCTCATCCTCGCCGTGGCCCTCGTCGCCGGCTTCACCGTGCAGCGCGTGCGCACCTACTTCGGCCAGAACCCCGTCATCGTCACCCCGCGCAACTTCGCCGACGATGCCAAACCGTTCAAGCCCAAGGTCGTCACCTACGAGATCACCGGCACCGGCAGCTACGCCGACATCAACTACCTCGACCTGGACGCCAAGCCCCAGCGCATCGACCACGCGCCCCTGCCCTGGAAGCTCACCCTGTCCACCACCGCACCGGCAGCGTCGCCGAACATCGTCGCCCAAGGCGACGGTGACTCCATCACCTGCGCCGTCCACGTCGATGACGAACTCAAAGACACCCGCACCTCCACGGGCGTGCACGCCCAGACCTTCTGCCTGGTGAAATCTGCATGAGCAACCACAGCCTCGATACCCCGACCGACTCGTTTCCCAAGGCCGGGCAGGCACCGCACCGGCCGCTGATCCCGCGGGTCATCCGCACGCTCGCCGTCCCGGTCATCCTGGCCTGGATCGGCATCGTCGTGGTGCTGAGCACGATCGTCCCGCCGCTCGACGAGGTCGGCAAGATGCGCTCGGTCTCCATGTCGCCGCACGACGCACCGTCGATGATCGCCATGAAGCAGATCGGTTCCGACTTCAAGGAATTCGACTCCGACAGCTCGGCCATGGTGGTGCTCGAGGGCGAGCAGCCGCTGGACGCCGCCGCCCACGCGTACTACGACCAGATCGTCGCCAAGCTCCAGGCCGACACCGCGCACGTCGAGCACGTCCAGGATTTCTGGAGCGACCCGCTGACCGCGTCGGGCTCGCAGAGCGCCGACGGCAAGTCCGCCTACGTGCAGGTCTATCTGCGCGGTAATCAGGGCGAATCGCTTGCCAACGAGTCCGTCGAGACCGTCGACAAGATCCTCAAGAGCGTCCCCGCGCCGCCAGGCGTCAAGAGCTACGTCACGGGCGCGGCCGCCCAGGCGTCCGACATGAACGTCGCCGGCGACCGCAGTTTGAAGATCATGGAGGCCGTCTCGTTCGCGGTCATCATCATCATGCTGCTGCTGGTGTACCGGTCGATCATCACGGTGCTGATCGAGCTGTTCATCGTCATGGTGCTGGTGGGCGCGGCGCGCGGCCTGGTGGCCGTGCTCGGCTACTACAAGATCATCGGCCTCTCGACGTTCGCCACCAACCTGCTGCCGATGCTGGCCATCGCGGCGGCGACCGACTACGCCATCTTCCTGATCGGCCGGTATCAGGAAGCGCGCACCGCGGGCATGTCCAAAGAGGACGCCTACTACGACATGTATCACGGCACCGCGCACGTCATTCTCGGTTCGGGTCTGACGATCGCCGGCGCGACGTACTGCCTGCACTTCACTCGACTGCCGTACTTCCAGACGCTGGGCATCCCCCTGGCCATCGGCATGGTCACCGTGGTGTTCGCCGCGCTGTCCCTCGGCCCGGCCCTCATCACCGTGGTCACCAAGTGGGGCAAGACGCTCGAACCCAAGCGCGCGATGCGGGTGCGGGGCTGGCGCAAGATCGGTGCGGCGATCACCCGCTGGCCGGGCCCGATCCTCGTCGCCACCATCGCGGTGGCGCTGGTCGGCCTGGTGGCAATCCCCGGCTACAAGACGAGCTACGACGACCGCCAGTACATGCCCGCGGACCTCACGTCCAACGAGGGTTATGCGGCCGCCACCCGGCACTTCTCCCCGGCCCGCATGAATCCCGACCTACTGCTGGTCCAGACCGACCACGACCTGCGCAACCCGGCGGACTTCCTCGTGATCAACAAGATCGCGAAAGCCATTGTGGCCGTTCCCGGTATCGCTCAGGTGCAGGCCATCACGCGGCCCGAGGGCACGCCCATCGAGCACTCGACCATCCCGTTCCAGCTGGGCATGCAGAGCACCACGCAGGTCATGAACCAGAAGTACCAGCAGGACATGATGAACGATATGCAGAAGCAGATCGGTGACATCCAGGTGAGCATCGACACCATGACCAAGATGCAGGGCATCACGGTCCAGATGTCGACCGTCATGGACAGCATGGTCGGCAAGATGCACGGCATGTTGTACGACATCGAGGATCTGCGAAACCACATCTCCGATTTCGACGACTTCTTCCGGCCGATCCGCAATTACCTGTACTGGGAACCGCACTGCTACGACATCCCGGTCTGCTGGTCCATGCGGTCGGTGTTCGACACCCTCGACGGCATCGACACCATGACGGATGACTTCCAGTCCGTCATTCCGGACATGGACAAGATGTCCGCGCTGACGAAGCAGATGGTCACGGTCATGCCTCCGCAGATCGAGACCATGAAGAACATGAAGAAGTACATGCAGATGATGTACGCCACCCAGAAGGGGCAGCTGGATCAGCAGGCCGAGGGCCAGAAGAACTCCAGCGCCATGGGTGAGGCCTTCGACAAGTCGAAGAACGACGACTCGTTCTACCTGCCGCCGGAGGCCTTCGACAGCGCCGACTTCAAGCGCGGCATGAAGAACTTCATCTCACCGGACGGCAAGTCGGTGCGGTTCATCGTGCAGCACGAAGGCAATCCGCTTACACCCGAAGGCATCTCGCACATCGATGCCATCAAGCTGGCCGCCAAGGAGGCGATCAAGGGCACCCCGCTCGAGGGCTCGAAGATCTACCTGGCCGGTAGCGCGGCGACGTTCCGCGATATGGCCGAGGGTTCCGACTACGACCTGATGATCGCCGGAATCTCCGCTCTCGCACTGATTTTCGTCATCATGCTGCTCATCACCCGGGCTGTGGTGGCGGCGGCGGTGATCGTGGCGACGGTGGCGATATCTCTTGGCGCGTCGCTGGGTATGTCGATCCTCATCTGGCAGTACCTCATCGGGCTACCGCTGCACTGGATGGTGATCCCGATGTCGGTGATCATCCTGTTGGCCGTCGGCGCGGACTACAACCTGCTGCTGGTCGCCCGCTTCAAGGAAGAGATCCACGCCGGCCTCAACACCGGCATCATCCGCGCGATGGGCAGCACCGGCTCGGTGGTCACCAACGCCGGCCTGGTCTTCGCCTTCACCATGTCGTCGATGATCATCAGCGAGCTGCGCATCATCGGCCAGGTGGGTACCACGATCGGCCTGGGCCTGCTGTTCGACACCCTGGTCGTCCGGTCGTTCATGATGCCGTCGATCGCCGCCCTCATGGGCAAGTGGTTCTGGTGGCCGCAGATCGTGCGTCAGCGGCCGAAGCCGGTGCCGTGGCCGACCCCCGCCGAGAAGGTCGACGCGACCGTCTGACCCGTCGTACCGAAAAGCGCCGCGCTGAGATCGCCTCTCAGCGCGGCGTTTTTGTTCTGTAGAGAACTCTCCAATTGCGAGATACGTCGTTTCGGTCACGAGGCACTGACGGCCATCCCGACTGCAGCCAGGGACTTTCTCGGGCCGCCGGCGGTCCCTGGGCTCGATCGCGGCGTCAGATCGCGGTCACGATTGAACTCACGCACTCATTCGCGAGGCCGGCCGGTACGGGAGCAGCGCCACGGACCCCGGGCACGCAAAATGCCCGCCTCCGCGCGACCAGGTTGTCGCTCGGAGACGGGCACAAGCGTGAGTAGGGGTTGGAATGGCGGGCCGGCCGGGCCCTGGCAGCACCGCGGCGCTGCCGGGCTACGGAATCAGGCGCCGAAGCCGCGGCCCGTGGACCACGCGAACACCGCGTAGGCCGCCGAACCCGACAGCTGATGGATTTCGGCTTCCGTGCCACCGAGTTCGCGGATGCGGTCGGCGAAGGTCGACTCGATGATGCCCGAACACGTCGACAGCAGTTCCATCAACGATGCGTCCGCCGCCGGCTGCGCCGACTCGAACTGGTTCGGCAAATGCGCTACTGCTCCCACGACCACTCCTGACCTCAAACTGATATTTCCAGCTATCTAATTTTATCGGCTAAGTACCGGTCGTGACTAGGCCTTTTGCCGTGACACTGACCAGTGTACCTAATGCGTTGTGGTGTGCGTCACATCGACGCGACCGAGATTCAACTTTGATCGCATCGTTATCACCACTGGTCCCACGGCACACTCCAGTCGCCGTTCTGCCACAGCTCCAAAGGCTTGCCGCCGGTGTTCCGCACCTCGACCACGTCGCCGGGTACGGAGAAGTTGTAGAACCACTGCGCGTTGTCGTGGTTCAGGTTCAGACAACCGTGACTGGTGTTGGTGTTGCCCTGGGCCCACACCGTCGCGTCGAGCTGATGCAGGTACACACCATCGGTGCTGACGCGCACGGCGTACGGGATGGTCTCCTTGTACCCGAGGTGGTTGTTGATCGGCAGGCCGTACGTCGACGAATCCATGACCACCGGATTGCTCTTGTCGAGCACGGTGTAAACCCCCGGCTGGGTCCAGAAACTCAGCGTCTTGCCATTGACGGTTTCGGTGCCGCCGCGCCCCATCGAGGTCGGCATGGTCTTCACCAGTGCGCCGCCGTCGTAGACGGTGACCTTCTTGGTCTTGTCATCGGCGATCGACACGTGGGACGCGCCGATGTTGAACGTCGGTCCCCCGGCCACCGACACCACGGTGCCCGGCGCCCAGTATTGCGGCGGGCGCCAGTGCGCGGTGGTGTTGTTCACCCAGTGCCACGACCCGGTCACCGGCGGGTTCGCGGTCACCGCCAGATCCCGCGCGGCGGCGGCCTCATCGACCGGAGCGGCGAAGTGCGCGACGATCACCGTGCCGACGCCGTAGGTGGCGCCGTCCCGAATCGGCGCCCCGGAGGTCATCGTGAACGAGACCGGCGGAGGCCCGGGCGGGGGCGCATCGTCGTCTGCGGATGCCACCGCGGTGGGGACGAGAAGAATCGTGGACATTGCCAATACAAACGCGCGTGCCGCCAACATGCGGTCACAGTACCGATGCTCCATTCGCCACCCCCTCTCCGGTGAATCCCTCGTTGTGCCAGCAACATTAGGGACGGGTACTGAGGGCGGCTTAGTCTGCGCCTAAGAATCGGCTGAGTGGCCGAGTAACGCCCGCCACACCGCCACGAGCGCCCGCTCCGCCGTCACAATCCGTTGCCGTCCAAGGCGAACCGCGGGCGTTCACCTAGCATCGTCATCGATGGCGCACAGGCCCGACGACTCCCCTGCGGTCCCGGTCAAGACCGCCGATCTGGTGCTGTCGGGTGGCGGCGTCAAGGCAATCGGCTTGGTCGGGGCCGTCGTCGCTCTGGGCGACGCGGGCTACCGCGTCGGCCGGGTGTCCGGGACGTCGGCCGGCTCCCTCGTGGGGGCCGTCATCGCTGCCGCGAACCGTCGTCAGCCGGCCGGGTGCCAACTCACCGGTGCCCAACTCCGGGAATTGGCGATGTCTCTGCCCTATCGCAAATTCCTGGATCCCGTTGGCACCAGCCGAATCCCGGTGCTCGGCAAGTACTGGACGGCGTTCCGTGGCCAGGGGATGTACCGCGGCGACGCCATTCACGACTGGGTCGACGGCGAGCTGCGCAATCTGGGGGTGCGGACCTTCGGCGATCTGGCGCTCAACGACCGCGAGCTGCCGCAGGAGCAGCGCTACCGCCTGGTCGTCACGGTCGCCGACATCACCCGCGGCACGCTGGTCCGGCTGCCGTGGGACTACCGCCGGATGTACGGCCTCGACCCCGACGAACAGTCCGTCGCGGACGCTGTCAGCGCGTCCATGGCCATCCCGTTCTTCTTCCGGCCGGTGACGATCACGAGCGCCGCGGGGACGACCTCGACGCTGATCGACGGCGGGCTGCTGTCGAACTTCCCGATGTACTCGCTGGATCGCACCGACGGCAAGGTCCCCCGCTGGCCCAGCTTCGGCATCACTGTGACGGCACAGCGACCCGCCCAGGGTGACGGCGACCCGAGCCCGGGTCTGGCACCGGTGATCGATCTGCCCGGAGCCCCGCATCTCCTGGAGAACCTCATCAACACCGCATTGCTCGGTCACGACCAGACTTATCTCCGGCAGCCATCCGTCGCGGCGCGCACGATAGTGGTCGACGCCGCCGGCATCGGATACCTGAATTTCGACATTTCCCAGGCCGACCGGAAGCGGCTATATGACAACGGCTACTCCGCCGCAAACGAATTCCTGAATACCTGGGACTGGCCCGCTTACCTACATCGATTTCACGCCGGTTCGGCGTGAATTCACTGCCATCTCAATAGCGTGGGCGCGGCACTCCGTCGGCGCCGATGTTCAAACCGGGGCACAGATGCACCATCGCCATATCCATCACGAAAGTCGCGGAGGCCTTGTTCACCTTCAGGGACTTGGAGATGTCGTTGACGGCGTCGCCGGTCGGCTGACCGGCGTACACGAACATATTGCAGGTCAGGCGCCCGGTTTTGAGCAGATCGGCATCGCTGCTCTGCATGCGGCCGTGCAGTTCGGTGAGATAGGCGAGCTCCGCTGCGTTGGCGGCGGCATTCGTCGGCACGCAGTCGAGCGGGTTGCCCCGTTCGGCGCAGGCCGCCATCTGGCCCGTTCCGACGTCAGCCGATGCGGGGGCAGAAAGGCCTGACGCAGCCACCGCCAGAGCCGCCAACAACTGACCGGTGATCACGCGCGCAGTCATCGCAACGACACCTCCCGCCGCCATATAAGACGCTTCCGTCAATTAATGCCGGGCACCGCCCCCGCAGTGTCCGTAACGGAATAATAAAGATTGTTCGGGCATTGCGATAACCGAACGGGAAATGAAGCTTTAACGACCTATAGCCGTAATACCGGCGAAACGGTCAGACGGCGCTTCCGGCCACTTTTTGTTCGGCGACCTGCGGCACCATTCCGGCGGCGACCAGACCGAGCTCTCCCGACGGGTCCAGCGCATCGGGCCACGGCCCGGCGAGGGCGTCGAACTCCACCTGATGACGGCCCACCGCCCGCTCCACCGCGCGCAGCGACACGCTGCAGTCACGGGCCCTGCGGCCACACGCGCACTGCTGACCGGGATGCTCGGCGCAGCCGGCCACATAACGGTCGACCGCGGCACGAAGCGTCGGATGCACGGGACGGGCCAAAGCGATGCTGCGCACCTGGCCGCGGCGCCCGATCCAGCTGGCCACCACGTCTTCACCCATGTCGTCGAGAGCCTGGACGTACGCCTCCAACTCGGCGCGCGGCGAGGGGTCGCCGGCGGCGGCCGGGCCGACGATCTCGATCACGGCGTGGCCCTGCCAGTCGACCGGCCGGAACCGCAACGTCCGCCGGCCGGAACGCACGATCTGACCGCCCGCGCTCACCATCGCGCCGTCCGGTTGGGCCGTGTCGAACAACCACCGCATTCCGATGAGCAATTCGGGGAGATGCCGGGTGACGACGCGCTCCGGTCGCTTCGAACCGAGCCCCTGACGCACCTCGGCCCGACTATGTCGCCGCGAGCCGCGCAGCCCGCTCGAATCGATCGTCATAGCAGCCTCCCAGCAAATTCCTCTTGTCCGCCGAAGAACGACGTCCGTTCCCATTAGAGCATGGCCACAGGCGGCCCGACGATACGTCAAACGACTGACATTGCGCGGTTCTCGCTAACCCAATGCGCCAAACCACGGGTAACGACTGGACCACCTGCCCCAGGGGAAACGTGTGTTACATATCGGCATTTAACTGCCATTTTTGGGATACCCGCCCGCGAAAGCACCTGGCCACCGAAAGTTTGGCGGGCCACGGCACACGCGCGCCCAGCTAATAGTCCAATAAGGTACATACCTAGGGTATGTTTACCCTTCCCCATCGGCACGCAGCTTCCCCGCCATCGATATTTACGTTGTCGGCAAACCATCCCGGGAATTCGGTCGGTAACGGCATCCTGGCGCGTCACACACCAGCCGCCCCGGGTGCGTTCGCGTGTTAGCAGAGCCATTCCGCGAGGCAGATGCAAGACTCACGACGTGTACCCGAACCGCTCGCGCCGTAATTTCCTGGCACTGGCCGTCGGTGCGGCCGGTGCCGCGATGGTCGCCGCATGCTCCAAGCCGCCGGCCTCGGGCACCGTCGCCGGCGACGGGTCGGTGACGATCAATCACGCGTTCGGATCCACCCGCATTCCGGCGCCGCCGAAGAGTGTCGTGTGCGCGGGCCTCACCGGGCAGGACGACCTGCTGGCCGTCGGCGTCGTCCCGATCGCGGTGACCGAGTGGTTCGGGAATCAGCCATTCGCCGTGTGGCCGTGGGCGCAGCCCGCGCTCGGCCCGGCCCAGCCGGTCGTCCTGAACCTCAACGACGGCATCCAGGTGGACAAGATCTCCGCGCTGAAGCCCGACCTCATCATCGCCACCAACGCGGGACTGGACGCCGACACCTACAAGAAGCTCTCGGCGGTCGCCCCGACGATCGCCCAGTCCGGCCAGGACGCCTTCTTCGAGCCCTGGAAAGAACAGGCCACCGTCATCGGGCAGGCCGTCTTCAAGGCCGACGACATGAAGCGACTCATCGACGGCGTCGATGCGAAGTTCGCCGGCGCAGGGCAGGCCAACCCGCGGCTCGGTGGCCGAAAGATGTTGATCGTCAACGGTCTTCCGACTGCGGACGGCGTCGAGATCACACCGGCGGGCTGGCGCACCGACTTCCTCACCGAGATGGGCATCGCCCTGCCGGGCGGACTCGACTCGTTCACCAAGGGGCAACACGCCTTCGTGCCCCGCGACCAGATCGCCACGGCGTTCCGCGACGCCGACGTGCTGATCTGGACGCTCGACGCCGACGAACAGCGGCCCGCGGTGCTGGCCGACCCGACCATCGCACAACTGAGCCAGGCCAAGTCCAACCGGATCGTCTTCCCCAACAAGGATTTGTCCGCGGCCATCACATTCGCCTCGGTGCTGTCCTACCCCGCCGTGGCCGATCAGCTGCCACCCCTGCTGACCGCCGCGCTGGCCTGAGGTTGCACTCGCAGCTCTGCCTGCCAAGATGTTCGACGTGACCGTCGCCGAGCGCCCCGACCAGCACGCCCGCTTCGCGCAGGTCGGATCGGCCTACTATCCGATCCTGATCGCGGTGTTCACGGCCCTGGTGATCATTTCGAACGTCACCGCCACCAAGGGCGTGGCCTTCGGGCCGATCATCACCGACGGCGGCTTCATCGTCTTTCCGCTCACCTACATCATCGGTGACGTGCTGTCCGAGGTGTACGGCTTCAAGGCCGCGCGGCGGGCGATCTATCTCGGCTTCGCCATGAATATCCTTGCCGCCCTGACCTTCTGGGCGACGATCTACCTGCCGGCCGCGGACTTCTACCCGAACCAGGCGCACTTCGAGAACGTCGTGCACTCCTACACGCAGCTGATCATCGCCGGGCTCGCCGGCTTCATCGTCGGGCAGACGATCAATGCGTGGGTCGTGGTGGCCATCAAGGAACGCACCAAGGAGAAGCACCTGTGGGCTCGCCTGGTCGGCTCGACGTTCGCCGGGCAGCTCGGTGACACGCTGGTGTTCTGCGCCATCGCCGCCAACGCCATCGGCATCAGCACCCTCCACGACTTCGTCGTCTACACCGGCCAGGGCTGGCTGTACAAGACCGCCGTCGAGGTGATCTTCCTGCCGGTGACGTACCGGGTGATCAGCTACATCAAGCGGCACGAACCAACGTACGAATTTGCTGTCTGAGCGGTTGTTAAGGCTCTTCTGGCGAGTGCGTAAGGACGCGTTAATTACCGGCTACTCGCGGGTAGGTTGGAGTGATGACCGTCACAGTGGACAAAGTTGACATGACGATGCTCGGCACCGTCCGCGACTATGGCGACCAGGCGCTGCTCCTGGAATTCAACAGCACCGCCGAGGTCCTGGCGTGGACCGACACGCTGCGCACGGCGGGTTTGCCCGGCGTGCTCGACATCGTGCCGGCGTCGCGGACCATCCTGATCAAGCTCGCCGCACCGCGATATCAGATTCCCACCGCACAGCGGCTGTCCAAGCTCCGCCTCGGCGAAATCGACAACACCGAGGCCAGCGCCCCGCAGCAGGCCGACGTGACCATCGACGTCGTGTACGACGGCACCGATCTCGACGAGGTCGCCAAGCTGACCGGGCTGACCTCCGACGAGGTGATCGCCGCCCATACCGGGTCGCTGTGGCGCGTCGCATTCGGCGGTTTCACGCCGGGCTTCGCCTATCTGGTCGGTGGCGACGAGCGACTCCAGGTGCCGCGCCGCAGCGAGCCGCGCACGCGCGTGCCGGCGGGCTCGGTGGCCCTCGCCGGTGAGTTCGGCGGCGTCTACCCGCGCGAGACCCCGGGCGGCTGGCAGTTGATCGGCCGTACCGACGCCACGTTGTGGGACCTCGAACGGGAGCAGCCGGCGTTGCTGATTCCGGGCATGCACGTGCAGTTCCGGGCAATCGGTTAGGAGCGCGACCATGACCGCAACACTCGAAATCCTCAAGACCGGCCCGCTCGCGCTCGTCGAGGACCTGGGCCGGCCCGGCCTGGCCCACATGGGCGTCAGCCGCTCGGGCGCGGCCGATCGCCGCTCACACACGCTGGCCAACCGGCTGGTGGCCAACCCCAACGACCGCGCCACCATCGAGGTGACGTTCGGTGGCTTTTCTGCCCGGGTCCATGGCGGCGGGAAAGAGGGCGTGGCGGTGGCCGTCACCGGCGCCGACGCCGATCCCTCCGCGAACGGAATCCCGTTCGGCACCAACAGCATCCACTACGCGCACGACGGCGAGGTGATCTCCCTGGGTGCGCCCCACACCGGTCTGCGCAGTTACGTCGCGGTCCGCGGCGGCTTCGTCGTCGACCCGGTGCTCGGCTCCCGCAGCTACGACGTGATGTCCGCGATCGGCCCGCGGCCGCTGCAGGTCGGCGACATGCTGACCATCGGTGCGCACACCGCGGAGTTCCCGGAGCTGGATCAGGCGCCCGTGGCGGCCATCGCCGAGGACCTGCTGGAGCTGCTGGTGGTGCCCGGCCCGCGTGATGACTGGTTCGTCGACCCCGACGCCCTGGTGCACACGGAGTGGATCGTCACCGATCGCAGCGACCGCGTCGGCATGCGGCTGAACGGCCGGCCCCTGCAGCACCGCTGGCCGGACCGCCAGCTGCCCAGCGAGGGCGCGACACGGGGCGCAATTCAGGTGCCGCCCAACGGTTTACCGGTGATCCTCGGCCCCGACCATCCGGTCACCGGCGGGTACCCGGTGATCGGTGTCGTCGCCGACCACGACATCGACAAAGTGGGGCAGATCCGGCCCGGTCAGCACGTGCGCATGCACTGGTCCAGGCCGCGTCATCCGTTTGGCGCCTGAACCCGCACAGGCACCAGCGCAGGCTGCGCAATCCTGGTAGAACGAGGGGGTGCACCCCACGGATCTCTCCCGCGTCCACAACGTTCACACGGCGCGACTGGTCCACACCGCTGATCTGGATGCCGAGACCCGGGAGGGCGCCCGGCAGATGGTCATCGACGCCTACGACGGCGATTTCTCGGATGCCGACTGGGAGCACTCACTGGGCGGCATGCATGCGCTGGTCTGCCGCCACGGCGCGATCATCGCGCACGGTGCGGTCGTCCAACGCCGGCTGATGTACCGCAACACCGCGCTGCGGTGCGGCTACGTCGAAGCCGTTGCGGTCCGCGAGGACTGGCGGGGCCAGGGCCTGGCCACGGCGGTGCTCGACGCCGTCGAGCAGGTGATCCGCGGCGCCTACGAGATCGGGGCGCTCAGTTCCTCGGATGCGGGACGGCCGATCTACACCGCACGCGGCTGGCTGCCGTGGCGGGGCACGACGTCCGTGCTGGCGCCCGCCGGCGTCAATCGCACGCCCGAAGACGACCATTCGCTGTTCGTGCTGCCGGTCTCGGTTGAGGTCGACACCACCGCCGACATCACGTGTGACTGGCGCGAAGGCGACGTCTGGTGAGGTCTTGTGAGGTTTCTGCCCACAAAAGCCCAGTTCAGCACCGCGTGTGACATAAACGTCACCGTTTCCGGGGCGGCGACACCGCTGAGCAATGGCCGGGTAACCAGCCGGAAACACGTTGTCCCTTCACTGAACGCATGAGTGATCCCGAACGGGCCCCGCTCACCGGATTTCGGGTGGCGGTGACCTCCGCACGACGTGCCGATGAGCTGTGCACCCTGCTGCGCCGCCGCGGCGCGACGGTGATCGCCGCCCCCGCCATCTCGATGGTCCCGCTGCCCGACGACGACGAGCTCCGCACCAACACCCAGGCGCTGCTCGAAGTGCCGCCCGACGTCCTGATCGCCACGACCGGCATCGGCTTCCGCGGCTGGATGTCCGCCGCCGACGACTGGGGCGTGTCAGGCGAACTGACCGATGCCCTCAGCCGCGCCCGGATCGTCTCCCGCGGCCCCAAGGCCACCGGTGCGCTGCGGGCGGCAGGCCTGCCCGAGGAGTGGTCACCCGATTCCGAGTCGTCCCGCGAGGTGCTGGGCTACCTGCTGCAGGGCGGTATCGCCGGCATGCGGATCGCCGTGCAGCTGCACGGCGCCACCGATGAGTGGGACCCGTTCCCCGAGTTCCTCGATGAGCTACGCCGCGCCGGCGCCGACGTCGTCCCGATCCGGGTGTACCGGTGGCAGCCGGTGCCGTCCGGCGGTGCATTCGACTCGCTGGTCAGCGATATCGCCGAGCGCCGGCTCGACGCCGTCAGCTTCACCTCGGCGCCCGCGGTGGCGGCGACCCTGATGCGCGCGACCGAGCTCGGCATCAATGATCAAGTGCTGGACGCGTTTCGGGGCCCGGTGCACGCCATGTGCGTCGGGCCGGTGACGGCGCGGCCGCTGGCCCGGCTCGGGGTGCCGACGTCCGCCCCCGAGCGCATGCGCCTGGGTGCGCTCGCGCGCCACATCGCCGATGAGCTCCCCGTGCTGCAGACCCGAAAGCTGCGGGCCGCCGGACACGATCTCGAGATCCGTGGTACCTGCGTCGTGGTCGACGGGGTGGTCAAGGACCTCTCGCCGGCCGGGATGTCCATCGTGCGGGCGCTGGCGCTGCGGCCCGGTGCGGTGGTGTCACGGCAGGAACTGCTGGCCGCGTTGCCGGGCAGCGGGTCGGACACCCATGCCGTCGAGACCGCGGTGCTGCGGCTACGAACCACGTTGGGCGACAAGGAGATCGTCGCGACCGTGGTGAAGCGTGGCTACCGGCTGGCGGTCGATGACTACTCGGTAGGTGCACGATGAACCCCGTCCTGGTCGCCCACGGCACCCGCAAGGGCTCGGGTGTCGCGATGATCGGCGAGCTGGCCGAGCAGGTCAGCGGACTGCTGGACCGTCGCGTGCACACCGCGTTCGTCGACGTCCTCGGGCCCACACCGGCCGAGGTGCTGTCGACGCTGCCGCCCGGACCCGCCGTCGTCGTCCCGGCCTTCTTGTCGTCGGGCTACCACGTCCACAAGGACATCCCCGCCGGCATCGCCGAAAGCGGCCACCGGGACGTCACGGTGACGCCGGCCCTCGGGCCCTCGACCGCAATGGTCCGGGTGCTCGCTGACCGACTGATCGAATCGGGCTGGCGCCCATCGGATTCCGTGGTGCTGGCGGCTGCCGGAACCTCGGACCCGCGTGCAGCCGGTGACCTGCGCCGGACGTGCGCCATGCTGTCGGCGACGCTGGGCAGCCGCGTCGAGCTCGCATTCGCGATCAGTGGCACGCACTGGGTGGGCGACGTGGTGGCCCGGCTGCGGAAGCACGGCGCCGAACGCGTCGCCGTCGCGTCGTACCTCTTGGCCGACGGCCTCTTCCAGGACCGGCTGTACACGTGCGGAGCCGACGTGGTGACCGACCCGTTGGGCCGGCACCCGGGCGTCGCCAAGCTGGTGGCACACCGGTTCCGGACGGCCCGGTTGTCGCTGGCCGCCTAGGTTTTCGGCGGAAACGCAAGGGGTACCGCGCATTTGTGGGGGATATCGCGGCCCATACTGGAGACATGGCCAAGCGGACGGGCAATGACGTAGCGCTGGACACCTACCGGTTTCTCCGTGGCGGCATGGTGGTCATGGCCGTGCTGTTGGGTGCCGCGCTGGCCGTCGAGCGCGCGCACGCCACGTGCTGGCAGACGTCGATCAGCGCCTACTACTTCACCACCGCGCATGCCGTGTTCGTGGGCGTGCTGTTCGCCATCGGCGCCATGCTGATCGTTTACCAGGGCGCCAGCGACACCGAGAACACGCTGCTCAACCTGGCCGGGGTGTTGGCCTTCGTGATCGCCGTCGTCCCCACCACGCGGCCGGTACTGCAGTGCGGCACAGCTGATCCCGTGGCAGTGCAGACGGGGTCGGCCGTACTGTTCAACGCCTGGACGGTCACGGTGGTGCTCGCCGGTTCACGCGCCGCGTCGTGGTTGTTGTTCCGGCCCAAGCGGCCCGGCACCGTGCTGGGTGCCGCCGCGAGGTGGCTGCAGCGCGCGGTGCTCGGGACCGGCGTCGTGGTGCTGATCGTGGCCCCGGACTGGTTCCGGATCAACGCCCACGGCATCGCCGCGGCCGTCATGTTCGGCGCCATCGTGCTGACGGTGTTCAGCTCGGCTTTCGGCACCGCGCCGGCGTGTGGAAGTCGTTACCGTGGCGCGTACCAGACGATCTCACTGTTGATGGCCGCCAGCTTGCTGACCGCGGTGGTGCTGCACCTGAGTCTCGACGGCTTCAATCACGCCGTGCTGATCGCCGAGATCGCGCTGATCATCGAGTTCACGGCGTACTGGGTGTTGCAGACCATCGAGGACAACAGCTGCTCGCGCTGATGCCCAGCGGCAATCAGGCTGCCACGTCGACGCCCAGCGGGCCGATCTCGACCAGACCGGCCCACACCCGGATCGGGTAGACGGGCAGGCGCACCGAGGGATCATCAAGGCAGACACCGTCATCCAGGGCGAAGGCCTGCTTCTTGATGGGGCTCTGCACGCAGACCCGGCCGGCGCGGTCACCGACGAGCCCACGGGACATCACGGCCGCACCGGAGAACGGGTCGATGTTGCCGACGGCGTACAGCGATCCGTCGTGCAGGCGGAACAGCGCGGCCTGCGAGCCGTCGGGCAGCAGCACACCGGCACCGCGGCCGGGCACCAGCCGGTGATACGAGCAGACCGCGGTCCACTCCGAACGGTCCTGGTACTGAGCAACTTCGGAAAGGTCGTTGAGCGTCATCGTGGCCTCCTGATCAACTCTTGGCGGGCGGGACGGTGGGCATGCCGATCGGCACCTTGCGGCCGTTGCGTTCGGTGAACGCGATGGTCGGGTCGGCGACGTCAGGCGCGTTGACGAACGAGACGAACTGGGTCAGCTTGGCCTTGTCCTCCAGCACGCCCTTCCACTCGCAGGAGTAGCCGTCGACGTGCCGTTCCATGGCGGCTTCGAATTCGCTTGCCAGGCCGAGAGAGTCGTTGCACACGACGTCACGGACGTGGTCGAGACCCATCTGGTCGACCCACGGCGCCGTGCGCTGCAGCCGGTCCGCGGTGCGGATGTAGAACATCAGGAACCGATCGATGTAGCGGACCAGGGTCTCATCGTCGAGGTCACCGGCCAGCAGCTGCGCGTGGGCGGGTGTCATGCCGCCGTTGCCGCCGACGTACAGGTTCCAGCCGGTCTCGGTGGCGATGACGCCGACGTCCTTGCCGCGGGCCTCGGCGCACTCCCGGGCGCAGCCGGAGACACCCATCTTGATCTTGTGCGGTGACCGCAGTCCGCGGTAGCGCAGCTCCAGATCGATGGCCATCTGCACCGAATCCTGTTGTCCGTAGCGGCACCAGTCGCTGCCGACGCAGCTCTTGACGGTGCGCAGCGACTTGCCGTACGCCTGCCCGGACTCCATGCCGCCGTCGACGAGGCGCCGCCAGATCTCCGGCAGCTGGTCCACCCGCGCACCGAACATGTCGATCCGCTGGCCACCGGTGATCTTGGTGTAAAGCCCGAAGTCCCTGGCGATCTCACCGATCAGGATCAACTGCTCCGGCGTGATGTCACCACCCGGGACGCGCGGCACCACCGAGTAGCTGCCGTTCTTCTGGATGTTGGCCAGGAAGTGGTCGTTGGAGTCCTGCAGGGCGGCCTGTTCGCCGTCGAGGATGTGACCGCTGCTGGTCGACGCCAGGATCGAGGCGATGGCGGGTTTGCAGATGTCGCAACCCTTTCCGGTGCCGAACTTCTCGATCAGCCCGGAGAACTTCCGGATCTCGGTGGCCGAGATGATCTCGAAGAGCTCGGCCCGCGACTGCGGGAAGTGCTCGCACAGCGCCTTGGACTGCTCGACGCCCTGGGCTTCCAGCAGTTGCTTGAGCAGCGGAACGCAGGAGCCGCAGGAGGTACCGGCCTTGGTGCAGGCCTTCAGGCCGGCGACGTCGCTGCAGCCGCCTTCGATCGCACCGCACAGGTCGCCCTTGGTGACGTTGTTGCACGAGCAGATCTGCGCGGCGTCCGGCAGGGCACCCACACCGAGAGCGCTTGCGCCGTCGCCGGATCCGGCGGGGGCGATGAGCGCCAGCGGGTCACCGGGCAGTGCCTCGCCGACCATCGGGCGCAGCACGCCGTACGCCGACGCATCGCCGACCAGGATGCCACCCAGCAGGGTCTTGGCATCGTCGGACAGCACCAGCTTGGCGTAGGTCTGCTTCACCGGGTCGTTGACCACGACCTGCAGGCAGTCAGGTGTGACGCCCTGCGCGTCACCGAAACTCGCGACGTCGACGCCGAGCAGCTTCAGCTTGGTCGACATGTCGGCCTCGGGGAACTCGGCGGCACCCCCGAGCAGGCGGTCGGCGACCACCTCGGCCGTGGTGTAACCGGGACCGACCAGGCCGTAGCACCGGCCCTCGACCGCGGCCACCTCACCGACGGCGTAGATGTCCGGATCGCTTGTCACGCACGACAAGTCCGTCAGGACGCCGCCGCGCTCGGCCATGTCCAGACCGGCGTCGCGGGCCAGTTCGTCTCGCGGACGTACACCGGCGGCGAAGATGACCAGGCCGGCGTCGATCAGGGTGCCGTCGCTGAGCAGCACGCGCACGCCCTCGTCGAGCGGCTCGATGGCGTCGGTGCCGACATCCAGGTGCACCGAGATGCCCAGCTTGCCGATCATGCGGGCCAGCAGCGCACCGCCGGCGTCGTCGAGCTGCTGGTTCATCGGACGGGGCGCCCGCTCGACGATGTGGGCCTGCATGCCGAACTGGCGCAACGCATTCGCCGCTTCCAGACCGAGCAGACCACCACCGATGACCACGCCGGTGTTGTTGCCGTGTTCGGCCGACCGCTGCATGGCGGCGCGGATGCCGTCCAGGTCGTCCAGGGTGCGGTAGACGAAGCAGCCGTCGAGCTGGTGGCCGGGCACCGGCGGCACGAAAGCGTAAGAGCCCGTGGCGAGGACCAACTTGTCGTACGAGATGCCGCGGCCCGACTCGGTCACCACCGTCTTGGTGGCGCGGTCGATACCGCCGACCTTGTCGGCCAGCACGAGGTCGACCAGGCCGTCGCCGTCATACCCGTTGCCCGGCAACGCCAGCTTCGACCGGTCCCAGTGCTCGGTGTAACCCGTCAGCCCGACGCGGTCGTACGCCGCGTCCGCTTCTTCGGACAGCACGGTGATGCGCCATTGGCCCGCGGTATCCCGCGAGCGCAGCGCCTCGACCAGGCGATGCCCGACCATTCCGTGGCCGACGACCACAAGGTTCTTCGCGTCCATGCCCCAAAAGGTAGGAAGCCGATATTGCGGATTGTGTTGCCGCGTGTGAATCGACCGTCACGCTCTTCTCACAGGCCTCGGCAAACGCCGGTGAAGTGAGTGGCCCCGGTCACAGACCTGGGCTTCCGAGCTACCCGACGCCGGCAGGCGGGGCGGTGGTCGGGGTGGTGTACGGGTTGTAGATCGTGGTCGTGGTGGTCGTCGTCCCGTAACCGGAGGTGCTCGACGGCGTGTAGGTGCTGGTGGACGTCGTCGTGTCATCCGTCGTCGACGTCTCCGACGTGCTTTCCGTCGTCGTCGTCGTTGTGGTCGTGGTGGTGGTCGTCGTCGTGGTGGTCCGGGTCGTCGTCCGCTTGGTGGTGGTCGGATACGTCGTCAAAACCGTAGAGTCACCGACGGGACCGGACGGCTGCTCGGACTCCTCGGAAGTCTGGATCACCTGGTAGATCAGGATGATCAGCAGGATCGCGGCGGCAACGCCTGCGGCCCACCACAACCCGTAGTTCTCCTCGGCGCCGTCGGGCTCGCTCACTGCCACCGCGCCAGAATATCGGCGGCCACCGTACCCAGAGCGCGCTGCAGGAACGGCCCGAAGCTGATGCGGCCGACGCCCAGCGGGCCGAAGGACGCGGGATCGTCGGACTCCGGGATCGCGATGGCGTTGATGGGCAACGGCAGGTCGGCGGCCAGGCGGCGATAGGTGTCGTCATCGTGGCGGCCCACCGGGTACAGGGAATCCGCGCCGGCCGCCGCGCACAGCTTCAACCGCTGCACGGCGCGCTCGTACCGGTCGGCCTCGTCACCGATCTGGCGCAGGAACAGGTCGGTGCGCGCGTTGATCACGACGTGCACCCCGGAAGCGTCTGCCGCCCTGCGCAATTCACCGACCAGGTCGGCGTGCTCCTGCGCGTCGCGGATGCGGCCGCCGTCCTTGTGCACGGTGTCCTCGATGTTCAGACCCACCGCGCCCGCGGCGAGCAGCCCGGAGATGAGGCGGCTCGGGGCCTCGCCGTAACCGGATTCGATGTCGACCGACACCGGCACGTCGACGGCCGCGGTGATCTGGCTGACGCGCGTGGTGAGGTCGTCGAACGACATGCCTTCGCCGTCGGGCTTGCCCACCGAGTCGGCGACGGGGTGGCTACCGACCGTCAGCGCGACGAACCCGGCCGACACCGCGAGCTTCGCCGACCAGGCGTCCCACACAGTCGGGAGGACGACCGGATTTCCCGGCTGGTGCAGGGCCAATAGTGCTTCGGCGCGCTGCGCCAGAACCGCGTCGGACATGGTCATACCGTACCGACAGCCACTGCCACGACATGCCGACACCGTCGCGACAAACGTGACCTGTCTCACTTTCATCTCCGGATCTGACTAGCATCCGGTGTCGTACTGTGATTTATGACACCCTTCAGCCCAAGGAGGTCGCCCGATGTCCACCACCACTGAGCTCACCGAACTGCACGAGTTGATCGGCAGTTTGCGCCGGTCCGTCAGCTCGCTGGCCGCCAAATACGGGGACTCCCCCGCCACCCGCCGCATCGCGAATGACGCCGAGCGCCTGGCCGTCGACATCGAGCGGCTGGACATCGACATCGAAGAGCTGGAATTCAGCCGCGGCATCAAGACCCAGCACGCCAAGGAAAAGATCGTGATCCCCGACCACGACTACTCCAGCGAATTCTGGAACGACCACGACGGTGGCGTCGGCGGCTGACCGACTCGGGCACGACGGCCGTCGTGCCCATCACCGCCGTCCTACAACTTCATAGGTAGGCCCTGCCCCCAACCGAAATCGAGGATGCTTTCGTGAGCGCACCCGCCGCCAACCGCCCCGGGACCGGCGTCTTCTCCCCCACGCGTGCGCAGATACCGCAGCGCACCCTGCGGACCGACAACTGGCTCAAATCCCCGATTCTCATCGACCTGGGTTTCGCCGCGTTCGTCATCTACGCGACGGTGCGCGCCTTCCAGCGGGACCACTTCTACGTCGCGGACTACCACTACCTGACGCCGTTCTACTCACCGTGTCTGAGCGTCAAGTGTGGTGCGGCCAGCGAGTTCTGGCCCCAGATTCTGCCGGCCGACGGACCGCTGTCGCTGATTCCCTTCGCGGCGCTGTCCCTGCCGTTCCTGCTGCTGTTCCGGCTGACCTGCTACTACTACCGCGGCGCCTACTACCGCACGGTGTGGCAGTCCCCGACCGCGTGCGCCGTCGCCGAACCGCATGCCAAGTACACCGGTGAGACGCGGTTCCCGCTGATCATCCAGAACACCCACCGGTACTTCTTCTACATCGCGGTCATCATCTCGGTGATCAACACCTACGACGCCATCGTCGCGTTCCACTCACCCAGCGGTTTCGGCTTCGGGCTCGGCAACATCATCCTGCTGGGCAACGTCATCATGCTGTGGGTCTACACGGTGTCCTGCCACTCCTGCCGGCACGTCACCGGCGGCCGGCTCAAGCACTTCTCGAAACACCCTGTGCGCTACTGGATCTGGACGCAGGTCAGCAAGCTCAACACCCGCCACAAGCTGTACGCGTGGATCACCCTCGGCACCCTGATGTTCACCGACTTCTACGTCATGGCGGTGTCCGCCGGGTGGTTCAGCGACCTGCGATTCGTCGGCTGAGTCAAACGTCTTGATTTTCAACGCTATTCACAACAATTTGGAGTTATTTCATGGCTGAACTCGAACGGCACGAGTACGACGTCGTCGTAATCGGAGCCGGCGGGGCGGGGTTGCGTGCGGTCATCGAGGCCCGGGAGCAGGGCCTGCGCGTGGCGGTGGTGTGTAAGTCGCTGTTCGGCAAGGCCCACACCGTCATGGCCGAGGGCGGCTGCGCCGCCTCGATGCGCAACGCGAACTCCAAGGACAGCTGGCAGGTGCACTTCGGTGACACCATGCGCGGCGGCAAGTTCCTGAACAACTGGCGTATGGCCGAGCTGCACGCCCGCGAAGCACCGGACCGCGTGTGGGAGCTGGAAACCTATGGTGCGCTGTTCGACCGGACCAAGGACGGCCGGATCAGCCAGCGCAACTTCGGTGGCCACACCTACCCCCGCCTGGCGCACGTCGGTGACCGCACCGGCCTGGAGATCATCCGCACCATGCAGCAGAAGATCGTCTCGCTGCAGCAGGAGGATTTCGCCGAGACGGGTGACTACGAGGCCCGCATCAAGGTGTTCCACGAGTGCACCATCACCGAGCTGGTGAAGGACGGTGACCGCATCGCCGGCGCGTTCGGCTACTGGCGTGAGTCGGGCCGCTTCGTGCTGTTCGAGGCGCCCGCCGTGGTGCTGGCCACCGGCGGCATCGGCAAGTCGTTCAAGGTGTCGTCGAACTCCTGGGAGTACACCGGCGACGGGCATGCCCTGGCGCTGCGGGCCGGCGCGACGCTGATCAACATGGAGTTCATCCAGTTCCACCCGACGGGCATGGTCTGGCCGCCGTCGGTGAAGGGCATCCTCGTCACCGAGGGCGTGCGCGGCGACGGCGGAGTGCTCAAGAACTCCGAGGGCAAGCGCTTCATGTTCGACTACATCCCCTCGGTGTTCAAAGGTCAGTACGCCGAGACCGAGGAAGAAGCCGACCAGTGGCTCAAGGACAACGACTCCGCCCGTCGCACTCCTGACCTGCTGCCGCGCGACGAGGTGGCGCGCGCCATCAACTCCGAGGTCAAGGCCGGCCGCGGCACCCCGCACGGCGGCGTCTACCTCGACATCGCCTCGCGCATCCCCACCGAGGAGATCAAGAAGCGCCTGCCGTCGATGTACCACCAGTTCATGGAGCTGGCCGAGGTCGACATCACCAAGGACGAGATGGAGGTCGGGCCGACGTGCCACTACGTCATGGGTGGCATCGAGGTCGATCCCGACACCGGTGCGGCCCGCACGCCCGGCCTGTTTGCGGCCGGCGAGTGCTCGGGCGGGATGCACGGCTCGAACCGGCTCGGCGGTAACTCGCTGAGCGACCTGCTGGTGTTCGGCCGGCGGGCCGGCCTCGGCGCCGCGCAGTACGTCAAGGCGCTGCCCGCGCGGCCGGTAGTCTCCGATGACGCACTGACCACGGCGGCGCGGGAAGCCTTGGCGCCGTTCGACGAACACGTCGGCGCGGAGAACCCGTACACGCTGCACACCGAGTTGCAGCAGGCCATGAACGACCTGGTCGGCATCATCCGCACCAAGGAAGAGATCGAGCAGGCACTGCTCAAGCTCGACGAACTCAAGCGCCGGATGCACAACATCACCGTCGAGGGCCACCGGCAGTTCAACCCCGGTTGGCACCTGGCCGTCGACATGCGGAACATGCTGCTGGTCAGCGAGTGCGTGGCCAAGGCCGCGCTGGCCCGCACCGAGAGCCGCGGCGGCCACACCCGCGACGACTACCCGGAGATGAGCGCCGACTGGCGCAACATCCTGCTGGTGTGCAGTGCGGGCGGCGGTGACCCG
Organism: Mycobacterium sp. SM3041; assembly: GCF_039668335.1. NCBI lineage: Bacteria > Bacillati > Actinomycetota > Actinomycetes > Mycobacteriales > Mycobacteriaceae > Mycobacterium > Mycobacterium sp. SM3041. Next base: position 152,317 of record NZ_JAYXBQ010000042.1, read on the forward strand.
ATCGTCCCCGACGTGACCGTCACCCCGGAGCAGCAGGTGCCCATGCCGGCCGAACTGCTCGCCTGCTTCGAGCTGTCCGAGCTGGAGAAGTACTACACCGACGCCGAATTGGCCGCCCATCCGGAACGGAGCCAGCGATGAGCAACAGCTACCAAGCCAATCTGCGGGTCTGGCGCGGGGACGACACCGGCGGCGGCCTCGACGACTTCAAGGTCGAGGTCAACGACGGTGAGGTGGTGCTCGACATCATCCACCGCATCCAGGCCACGCAGGCCCCGGACCTGGCGGTGCGGTGGAACTGCAAGGCCGGCAAGTGCGGGTCGTGTTCGGCGGAGGTCAACGGCCGGCCCCGGCTGATGTGCATGACGCGGATGTCGACGTTCGATCCGGCCGAGACCGTCACCATCACCCCGCTGCGGGCGTTCCCGATCATGCGCGATCTGGTTACCGACGTGTCGTTCAACTACGAAAAGGCGCGCCAGATCCCGTCTTTCGCGCCGCCGAAGGACCTCAAGCCCGGCGAGTACCGGATGCAGCAGGAAGATGTCGAGCGGTCGCAGGAGTTCCGCAAGTGCATCGAGTGCTTCCTGTGCCAGAACACCTGCCACGTGGTGCGCGACCACGAGGAGAACAAGCAGGCGTTCGCCGGGCCCCGGTTCCTGATGCGGGTGGCCGAGCTGGACATGCATCCTCTGGACACCCTCGACCGCAAGGACATGGCGCAGGACGAGTTCGGCCTGGGTTACTGCAACATCACCAAGTGCTGCACCGAGGTCTGCCCCGAGCACATCAAGATCACCGACAACGCGCTGATCCCGATGAAGGAGCGCGTCGCCGACCGCAAGTACGACCCGATCGTCTGGCTGGGGAACAAGCTCTTCCGGCGGTAGGTTGCCGATCCGGCGGGGCCGGCGATGTTTCGGCGTACGCTCGGAAGGGCAGCCAATCCTTGACGAAAGGCAGCCAGATGGGCCAATCAGAAACGCACAGCGTCAACGACATTCGGACCGCGATCCGCGAGCTCTCCTTGCGCGCCGAACTGGCCCGCAAGGAAGGGCGGCCTGACGACGCCGCTGAACTCGAGGCGCGGGTCGCGGGGTATCGCCAGGAGCTGGCCTCCCGGCCCTGACTCAGGCCTCCAGGCGGCGGAATGCGCTGCGGTGGAAGACCATCGGCTCGACGTCGGGGTTGATGACGATGTCACTGATCGCCAGGACCACGATGGTGTGATCGCCGGCGGGAACCAGCTGATCGATCGACGTCTCGAGCCACACGCTGGTGCCGTGGATGAACAGCGCACCGTTGTCGCGAGCCTCGGTTTCCAGGCCCGCGAAGCGGTCGCCGGTCTTGGCGGCCAGGGTGCGCGCCGCGGCGTCGTGCTGCTGACCCAGCACGCTGATGCCCAGGGCCGGCAGGTCCTTGAGCTTCGGCCAGGTCGTCGACGTGTTCTGCACACAGAACGACACCAGCGGCGGTTCCAGCGACACGGGCACGAAGGTGCTGGCGGCCAGGCCGACCTTCTCGCCGTTGACGTGGGCTGCGATGGCGACGACGCCGATCGGGAAGTGGCCGAACGCCGCGCGCAGGGATGCCGGGCTGAGATCTGTAGAGCTCATAGTCCGTCCATCTTCACATGGCACTCCCCGAGGCACCCGAGCAAGCGTCCGCTTGGCGGGAACGCCCTGCTACCGGCCGAGGTAGCGCGCCAGCGAGTCTTCGGCCGCCTCGGGTATGAATCCCGTTGATTCCAGCTTCTGGGTGTCGAGCACGCTGTTGCGCGGCCGCGGGGCCACCGCGCCGGTCGCCGAGGCGAAGTAGGCCTCGGTGCTGACGCCTGTCACCCGCGCCGGGTCGTGGCCGGAGAGCTCGAACACCCGGCGGGCGATGTCCGCCCACGACATCGCCGGACCCGAACCGGTGACGTTGTACGTCCCGTACGGCGCGCCGGTCGTGGTCAGGTGCCGGATCGCCCGGGCCAGCTCGGGGGTGAACGTCAGCCGCCCGACCTGGTCGTCGACCACGGACGGGTCGACGCCGCGCTCGGCCAGCGACGCCATGGTCTGGACGAAGTTGCGGCCGTCCCCGATCACCCACGACGTCCGCAGGATGTAGTGCCGCGGCACCGTCGCGACGATCTGGTCGCCGGCCGCCTTGGTCTGGCCGTACACGCCGAGCGGGGCGATCGGGTCGTCCTCCCGGTAGGGCGAGTCAGAGGTGCCGTCGAACACGTAGTCACTGGAGAGATGCACCAGCGTGAGGCCGCGGGCGGTCGCGATACGGGCCAGCGCGGCAACGCCGGTGACGTTGACGGCCCAGGCGTCGGCTCGCCCGCTCGGGGTCTCGGCCGCGTCCACGGCGGTGTACGCGGCGGCGTTGATGACGGTGTCGTAGTCCTGCCACCGCAGCACCGACTCGAGGTCACCGAACAGGTCCACCTGCTCGCGGGTGACGAACTCGAAGCTGGGGTCGTCACCGTATTCGGCGCGCAGGGCCCGGCCGACTTGGCCATTGGCGCCCAGTACCAAGGTCTTTCGCGGTGCGACCGGCTGGATGTCCGCCAGCCGGGGATGCGTCCGATCTTTGGCCGAGAGCTCGGCGCGTTCGAGCGGAATCGGCCAGTCGATGGCCAGCGTCTCGTCGGCCAGATTCACCGAAACATACTGCGCGTCAGCCGAATAGTGGTCGTTGACGAGGTAGACGTACGCGGTGTCGGGCGCCAGGGTCTGGAACGCGTTGCCGACCCCACGGGGCACGAACACCGCCCGCGACGGATCGAGCTCGGCCGTGAACACCGCGCCGAACGTCGGCCCGCCGCGCAGGTCGACCCAGGCGCCGAAGATCCGGCCCGTCGCCACCGAGACGAACTTGTCCCACGGTTCGGCGTGGATGCCGCGGGTCGTGCCCGCCGCGTCGTTGAAGGAGATGTTGTTCTGCACGGGCCCGAAATCCGGCAGCCCGAGCGCCATCATCTTCTCACGCTGCCAGTTCTCCTTGAACCAGCCGCGGTTGTCGCCGTGCACCGGCAGGTCCCAGACGGTCAGGCCCGGAATCGGTGTGGCATTGGCGGACAACGGTTTTCCGTATTCGGTCACGGGTTGCCCATCACTCACTGGCCCTGGCTCGCGTAGCGCGCTTCGGTGGCGTCCTTGACCGGACGCCACCATGCCTCGTTGTCGCGATACCAGGCGATGGTGGCGCGCAGCCCGTCGGCGAAGTCGACATATTTTGGCTGCCAACCGAGTTCGGTGCGCAGCTTGGTCGAATCGATGGCGTAACGCAGGTCGTGTCCGGCGCGGTCCGTCACGTGGTCGTAGCCGTCGGCCGGCTGGCCCATCTGAGTCAGGATCATCTCGATGACGGTCTTGTTGTCCTTTTCGCCGTTGGCGCCGATCAGGTAGGTCTCGCCGAGGCGTCCCTTCTCGATGATCGTCAGCACGGCGGACGAGTGGTCATCCACGTGGATCCAGTCCCGCACGTTGCGGCCCGCGCCGTAGAGCTTCGGCCGGATACCGCACAGCACGTTGGTGATCTGCCGCGGAATGAACTTCTCGACGTGCTGGTAGGACCCATAGTTGTTGGAGCAGTTGGAGATTGTGGCGCGGACGCCGAACGAGCGTACCCACGCCCGGACCAGCAGGTCACTGCCGGCCTTGGTCGACGAATAGGGCGACGACGGGTTGTAGGCCGTGCGTTCGGTGAACTTGGCGGGGTCGTCGAGTTCGAGGTCGCCGTAGACCTCGTCGGTCGAGATGTGGTGCAGTCGGGTGCCGTGCTTGCGGACCGACTCCAGCAGCGTGAACGTCCCGACCACGTTGGTGTGCAGGAACGGTTCCGGATCGCGCAGCGAGTTGTCGTTGTGTGATTCGGCGGCGAAGTGCACCACGACGTCCGTCGTCGCCATCAGCTCGTCGACCAGCGCGGCGTCGGCCACGTCACCCAGGACGAACGTCATCCGCTGTTCGGGCAGGCCGGCAAGGGATTCCCGGTTGCCCGCATAGGTCAGCTTGTCCAGCACCGTGACGTGATGGTCGGTGTGGGCCAGGACGTATCGGACGAAGTTGGCGCCGATGAATCCGGCGCCCCCGGTGACCAGCAGCCGTGCCATCAGTACCCCCTGCTCAGCAGGTCCAGCAGGTACGTGCCGTAGCCGGACTTCACCAACGGCTCGGCGCGCTCGCGCAGCTCGTCGCTGCTCAGATAGCCACGCCGCCAGGCGATTTCCTCGGGCACCCCGATCTTCAGACCGGTGCGGCGCTCGATGGTCCGAACGAACTCGGCGGCGTCGGTCATCTGATCGAACGTCCCGGTGTCGAGCCACGCCGTGCCGCGCGGCAGCACCTGAACCCGTAACCGGTTCTGCGCCAAGTACGTTCGGTTGATGTCGGTGATCTCGTACTCGCCGCGGGCACTGGGCTTCAACTCGCGCGCGATCGATACGACGTCGTTGCTGTAGAAGTACAGTCCAGGCACGGCGTAGTTGCTCTTCGGCACTGCGGGCTTTTCCTCGAGCGAAACCGCCTGCCCGGCATCGTCGAATTCGATGACGCCGTAGGCCGAGGGTTCGGCGACCCAGTAGCCGAAGATCGCGCCGCCGTCGACGTTGTTGAACCGCTGCAGCTGCGTGCCCAGGCCTGGGCCGTACAGCAGGTTGTCGCCGAGGACGAGCGCCACGCTGTCGCCGCCGAGGAAGTCGGCGCCGATGGTGAAGGCCTGCGCGAGCCCATCGGGCGACGGCTGCTGGGCGTAGCTGATCGAGACGCCGTACTGCGATCCGTCGCCGAGCAGCCGTTCGAAACTCGGCGCGTCGAGCGGCGTCGTTATGACCAGGATGTCGGTGATCCCCGCCAGCATCAACGTGGACAGCGGGTAGTAGATCATCGGCTTGTCGTAGACCGGGATCAGCTGCTTGGACACCCCGGCGGTGACGGGGTGTAGTCGCGTGCCCGCGCCCCCGGCCAGGATGATGCCTTTCACCCGGCCATCCTGACATATGCGCACCGCGTCAGGTGCTCACCGAGCGGACTCAAGCGCAGGCTCGGAGGCCAGGACCTTGCCGTTCTGCACGATTTCCAGGCCTGACGACGAGACGTGGTACTCGGCGGCATCGGGATCGTTGAACGCGACGAAGCCGTCACCGGACTCGTTCACCGTGCCCAATCGGATCGTCGCACCGTCGGAGATTCGATAGCCCAGGTAATACAGCACCCCGACGCGGCTGCGGCAGATCACCACCGCCGACTGCGCGGTGCGCAGGATCATCGCGGCCTCGTCGGCTCCCGTGCACCGGGCGGCGCCGTTGTAGGTGGTGAAGCCGCGGGTGTCGGCGTCGGGCAGCACCATTCGCGCCGTGGTGGGCACCAGTGAGGTCGGGGGCTCCGGCTCGGTGGACTCGACCGACGTCACGGTCACGCCCGTCGGCTCGGACATGGTCGTCGTGGCCTCCGCCGAAGTCGTTGGGCCGCTGCGTCCGTCATGTCCGCGCATCAGCACGACGCCGACGAAGACCAACGCCACCACCAGCAGGATGCCCACACCGATCAGCGCCCAGGCCGTGGGACTCATTCCGGACCGCGGCGTCGGCGACGGATCTGCTTGGCGCACAAGGCCCATGGGTGCGGGCGGCGGCGCGGATGCGACAGTCGGCACACCGGGTACCGCGTGTGCGGCGGCGACCGGGGGCAGCGTCGCCGCCGCACCACGCGCCAGCGCCGCGGCGAAATCCCCGCACGAACGGAAGCGGTCAGCGGGCCGGCGGGCCATCGCAATGGCCATCACGGGGTCCAGGTCGGCGAGGTCCGGGCGGACGTCGGCCAGTCGTAGCACCACACCACTGACACGCTGGCTGATGAGCACGACAGGCGTCGAATCGCCGCCTGGGGGCTGGCCGGTCAGCAACTGAAAAGCGGTGGCGGCCAAAGCGTATTGGTCGGATCGACCGTCAAGCGGCTCACCGAGCAACTGCTCCGGCGCGGCATAGTTCGGCGTGCCGAGCGTCATGTTCGTCGACGTCAGGCCGTCGAAATCGTCGACGCGCCGGGCGATCCCGAAATCGGCGAGCAGTACCCGCCCGCGACCCGGGCCGCCCGCGCCCAACAGGATGTTCGCGGGTTTGACGTCGCGGTGCAGCAGTCCTCGGCTGTGCGCATGATCCAGCGCGTCGGCGATCGCGGTGACGATCGCGATCACCTGGTCCCGCGGCATCCCGCCGGGGCACTGCGTCCGGAGCACGTTGCCGGCGTCGGAGCCCTCGACGTAGTCCATCGAGATCCACAGGCGCCCGTCGTATTCGCCGCGGTCGTGCACTCCGACGATGTGCTGATGCCACAACGTCGCCGCGGCGTCGGCCTCGCGTTCGAAGCGCCGCCGGTATTCGGCATCGGCGGACAGGGAGGCCGGCAGAACCTTCAGCGCGTCGGTGCGGGGCAGCCGCGGATGCTGGACCAGATACACCTCACCCATGCCGCCGGCACCCAATTTCCTGACCACGGTGAAACCGGCGAAAACCGATCCATCGGGCAGCGACATGGTCGGATCGTAACTGCCAGAACGCGAATCGGCGGCCACTCGAGACTCGCCCGAGTGGCCGCCGGCCGACGCATCGCCTTACCGCTTGTCCATGATGCCCTCGATCTGGTCGACACCGTGGATGCCGCTGTTCGTATCGCTGGCCAGGACGATGAGCCCGTTGCCCTCGTGGTTGAGCGTGACCAGCATGGTCTCGTGCGCCATCGCGGCGTGCTTGTTGCCGTGGTTGTAGAGCGGCGTGACGACGTCCTCGTTCAGCTTGGCGAAGAAGTTGGTGTCGATGCCGTTCGCGTTCCAGGCCCGGTACTGATGCTTGCTGTTCTGGACGAAGGTCTTGTCGTGGTCGGTGACCTCGATGACCTGGTCGACCCACTTGTGCTCGTCCTTGCTGACCTTGCCGGCCTTGACGGCCCGGTCGATGTCTTCGCGGGCGGGGCCGTAGAGCCGGGTCAGGTGGATGTGCAGTTGGTCGTATCCGCGGCCGTCCTGCGAGTTGATGCCGAGGGCCCAGTCCGGCGAGCTCCCGAAGTGGATCGAGTCGTAGGCGTCCTTGAAGTAGTTGGGGGCGTCCGAGCGCAGCAGGTTGGGGCATTCGATCCCGGTCTCCCGGACCGTCGGCACCACCAGCAGATCCTGGACCGCCTTGATGTCGTGCTTGCCCGGGTGCACAGCGAAGCCACGGGTCGAGTCATTGCCCGGCCACTGGACCTGCAAGTTGTGACCCGGGTTCTTCGGCGAGTGCTCTCCCACGCCGTGCGCCGGCGGCTTCACGCCGTCCCAGATCTTGTCGTCCTTGTGGGTGAGGTCGCACTCCATGAAATGCTGCGTGCCCGTCTCGGCGTGGGCGGCGGGCGAGAGACCGAACGCCAGCGCCGGCGCTGCCACCAGGGCGGCGGCGGCCGCGATGCGGCGGGTGAAGCGGGAGCGGGTGGTCACGGTCGTGGTGGTCATATCGTCTCCTGAAGGTTGTGGGCCGTTTTGGCGTTGAAACAACCTTCGCGGAACCGACGGCCCAGGTCAGTCCGCTGATCGGGCCCTCGACCGGACGAAATCGGCGTCCCCCGATCGGGGGACACGCACCGCTCGGCTCGCTCGCCGCCGCTGGGCGGCCCACAACTTCTCCTGTGCCCGCAGCACCACGAGTCCGGGGCTTCCTCGACCCTCCGCCGTCGACTTCGTCACCCAGATGACGCTCCATCCCCGCGATTCGAGCTCGGCGGTGTGGCTGTGCACCCATTCGCGATATCCCGGCATATCGGCGTCCTCGTCACACTCGACGGCTACCTGCCACCGCGGCCAACCCAATGCCGCCCGAGTGCAGACCAATCCCCACTCGTCGTAGAACGGGATCTGCGTTCGCAGTCCTGGAATGCCCGTGCGGCGCAGCAACAGCCGGGTCTGCGTCTGCAACGGAGACTCTGAACCGCCATCGGCCTGCGCCAGCGCAATCCGCAGTCGGTCCACACCCCGAATACCCCGATTGGCTTCGGCCAGCGCCCACACGTGTGCCGGGTCCAAGCCGGTCACGTTCAACAATGCATCCAGCGTCGGTATCGCCTGGTTTTCGGGTAGGAGCCGGCCCAGATCGAATGCCGTCCGCGCCGCAGATGTCACCCGCATGCCGCCGGCCATGCAGACGTCGTCGGGAGCGAGCGCATATGAATGCACCGTGAGTCCGGCCGGCGAGTGCCGGTTGGACCGCACGACCTCTGCCGGCGCGTCCGCATCGAGCCACTCGGTCCCGTGGACGGCCGCCGCTGACAACCCGCACAACACCGCATCCGGCCCGGCGAACAACCACGCCGCCTCGGCGCGCAGCCTCGCCGTCAATGCCACCTCGTTCGCAAGGTAGACACCCCGGTAGACGGCACGGTAGCCGGTGCGGAGCGCTTGTCTGGTCAGGAGTCCGGTCTGCACGGCGGCGCTGCCGAGAAACGGTCTGTTCATGCGGCGAGCATCGCTGTGACCACCGACAGATCCGATTCTTCGACCAGTGGTTATCCACAGGGCAGGAGCTGTTGCCCCCTGGCGCTGCCGGTCTCCACAACCATCCGGACCGCGTTGCTACAGCGAATGTGCATGTTCGGATTGAGATTTCGCGGTTTTGCGGGCCAAACCTGCACACTCGTCGTAGCACCGCGCATCGCATGCAGCACCTGACCGGCAAACCAGGTACCACCGGTCACATGTGAGTTGAGTAACCTGGCGCCATGTCCGATGCGTCGATCCTGTCCGTGCTGCGCGAGCGCGCCGGCGCGACTCCCGACGACGTGGCCTACACCTTCACCGACTACGACCACGACTGGGACGGCGTCACCGAGAGCCTGACCTGGGCCCAGCTGTACCGTCGCACCCTCAACGTGGCGCACGAGCTCCGCATGCACGGCGTCCCCGGCGACCGCGCGCTGATCATCGCGCCGCAGGGGCTGGCCTACATCGTCGGGTTCCTGGGCGCCATGCAGGCGGGTTTCATCGCGGTGCCGCTGTCGGTCCCGCTACCGGGTTCGCACGACGAGCGGGTGAGCGCCGTCATCACCGACACGTCGCCGACCGTCGTACTGACCACCGCGGCCGCGTTCGACATCGCCGCGCAGAACGTGGACGACGGTGCCTCGATGGTCGCCGTGATCGCCGTCGACACCCTCGATCTGGATGCCGAGCGGGACTTCGATGAAGAAGTGCCGGCCGGCCCGGACATCGCCTACCTGCAGTACACGTCGGGGTCGACGCGGTTGCCGGCCGGCGTGATGATCTCGCACAAGAACCTGCGGACGAACATCGAGCAGTTGCTCGCCGATCTGCTGTCGCAGCACGGCGGCGAGCTGCCGCCGGGGTCGACGCTGGTCTCGTGGCTACCCTTCTACCACGACATGGGCCTGGTGCTCGGGATCGCAGTGCCCATCTTCTCCGGCCACAAGGCCGACCTCATGAGTCCGATCGCCTTCCTGACGCGCCCGGTCCGCTGGCTGCAGGCGCTGTCGCGAAACAACCCGGCGTGGTCGGCGGCGCCGAACTTCGCGTTCGATCTCGCTACGCGCCGCGTCACCGACGAAGAGATGGCCGAGCTCGACCTCAGCGGCGTCATCGGCATCAACAACGGCGCCGAGCGCATCCACCCGCCCACCCTGATCAAGTTCGACGAGCGTTTCGCGGCCGTCGGCTTCCGGCCCGAGATGATGGTGCCGTCCTACGGCCTGGCCGAGGCCACGCTCTATGTGGCCAGCGGTGCGCACGGCCGACCGCCCGAGGTCGTCGAGTTCGCCGCCGAAGAACTGACGCAGGGCATCGCCTTGCGCAAACCCGGTGGGACGCCGCTCATGCGGTACGGGCGGGCGCCCTCGCCGCTCCTCGAGATCGTCGATGCCGACACCTGCCAGGTATGCCCCGACGGCGTCGTCGGCGAAATCTGGGTCCGTGGCGACAACGTGTCCGCCGGGTACTGGCGCAAGCCGGAGCAGACCGGGTCCGCCTTCGACGCGACGCTGGTGAACGCCCCCGAGGGCACCCCCGAGACCGGCTGGCTGCGCACCGGAGACCAGGGCTTCATCTCAGATGGCGACCTGTTCATCGTCGGCCGCATCAAGGACATGCTGATCGTGCGCGGCCGCAACCACTACTCCGACGACATCGAAGCGACGGTACAGAAGATCAGCCGGGGACGGGTGGCGGCGATCGCCGTGACCGACGACCACACCGACCAGCTCGTCACGATCATCGAGCTCAAGGCGCGCGCCGACGCCGCGACGCTCGACGGGCTGAAAAACGATGTGGTGGCGGCGATTTCGCGGGCACACGGGTTGCAGGTCGCCGACGTCGTTCTGGTGGAAGCCGGGTCCATCCCGACCACCACGAGCGGCAAGATGCGGCGGTCGGCGTGTGTCGAGCAGTATCGGCAGGGACAGTTCATCCGGTTGGACGCGTAACCGCACCGCATGTGGATCACCCTGTTGGTGATGGCGGTCGCGGTCAGCCTGGAGCCGTTCCGCATCGGCATGTCCGTTGTCATGCTGAACCGGCCGCGCCCGCACCTGCAGCTGGCGGCATTCCTGTGCGGCGGTTTCCTGATGGGCCTGTCCGTCGGCGCGGTGGTGCTGTTCGTCCTCGAGGCCCGGCTACCCGCTTGGGCCTCAGCGCATTTCAACCTGCCGACGGTCCAGATCGTGATCGGCGTATTGGCGTTGGCGGCCGCGGTGCTGCTGGCCGTGACGAAGGGGCGCGAGCGGACCGTCCCGGACTGGCTGACCCGGCTGCTCACCGGCCGGTCGCTGTGGGTCGCCGGCGTGGCGGGCCTGGGCATCGCGCTGCCCTCGGTCGACTATCTCGCGGCGCTGGCCGTGATCGCCGCCGCGCACCTCGATGCCGGGGTGCGAATGGGTGCGCTGGTGACCTTCAACGTGGTGGCGTTCTCGCTGGTCGAAATCCCGCTGCTGGCCTACCTCATCGCACCGCAACGCACGCGCACCGCAATGAGTAACCTGCACAACTGGATTCGCGCGCGGCAGCGCCACGAGGTCGCGGGCCTGCTGGCGGCGGTGGGTGTTGTGCTCGTCGCCGCGGGTGCGGTGGGGATCTAGAGCGCCGTTGCGCGAGCGTGCAGCCAGCGCTTCCCGAACCCCGGATCCGCGATCTGTGTGCACGCTCGCGAACCGCCGGGCCGCGCATCGTCGCGAATGTGCAGACAGCGCATCCCTACGCAATATTCCACGATCTGTATGCACGCTCGACGAGGGATGCCGGTGCGGGTTCACCAGTTGCGGCCCAGGCTCGAGCCACCCGGGCCAGCACATCACTTTCGGCGTGCCGCTTGACGACACGTATCCGGGTCCAGCCCAACTCATCGAGGTCTTCTGACCGAAGGATGTCGTGAGCGAACTGGCGCGGGTCGTTGCGGTGATGGTCACCGTCGTACTCGACCGCCAGCTTGTAATCCCCCCACCCCATGTCGAGGTAGTACTGCCGCTTGCCGTCGGCGCTCCGCACCGGAATTTGCGTGGCCGGTCTCGGGTACCCGGCTCGAATGAGCAATAGCCGTAACCAGGTCTCGGGTGGCGACTCGGCACCCGCGTCATAGAGGTCGAGGGCGGCGACCAATTGCCGCATGCCGCGCGCGCCGTGATGTTCGAGCGCAAGCCGGCGGACGGCATCCGCCGTGCAACCGGTTGCGTTGCCGAGTGCGTCGAGCCGAGCGATCGACTCATCGAGGGTGCCGCGGCGGCCGATGTCGAAGGCCGTCCGCTCAACGCTGGTGAAGGGAAGTCCGCCGCGAACAACGACGTCGTCTGCCGCCAACTGAACCTTGTGCGTGACGATTCCAGCTGGTGGCCGGCGGCCCGACCAGGCCAGTTCGATCGGGAGGCGATCTTCGATGTAATCGGCGCCATGCAGGCGCGAGGCGGTAAGGCCGGCAATCACCCCACCGCGCCGTGACCACAACCAGGCCGCCGTGGCTCGGTGGTAGATCGTGAGGTCGTCACCCGACTTGTCGGTGTAGACGTCGGGGAACATCGCGATGTACCGGGAGCGCAATTGATGCTTCCGCACTCGCCCGGCGGCAACCGCCTCGCTACCGATGAACGGGGTCTGCACAAGCACTCACATTGCGGCATCGCAGGTATCGCGGGAACCGCGAAGGCACGATCTGTGGATGGATCGCGCACTGTGGATAGCCCGCTCAGTTCCGCGAAAGTGCAGCCAGCGCGCCCCAAACGCGATTCTCGCGATCTACACGCACACTCGCGGAATCACCAAGGGAGACAAAGCCGCGAGTGTGCAGCCAGCGCGCCCGTCGCGCCGGATCCGCGATCTGTACGCACACTCGCGGACCGAGCGTGGCCGCGCAGCCCCTAGTGCGCGCTCGGCCCGTGGCTCAGCACGTAGTTGATACCCGACATCAGCTGTGACACCGGGTCGGCGGCGCCACCGAAGGCGGCCTGCGTCGCCGGGGCGGTGGCGGCGGCGGGGTCGTAGCCGTTGACGGGATCAACGGTGACCGGTGCGGTCGCCGGGTCGTCGTTGCGCGAATATCCGGCATCCACCATGGGTTTCATCACGGCGTCGAGGTGATTCATGTCCGCTTCGGACATGCCGAGGTACTTGAACGGCACGACGAGCGGCAGGTGCTGCTCGGGGATCATGTACGTCGTCGTCGTCGCGCCGCGGGAGTTGACGGTCTTGATGACGTTCTGCGGCGGCACGTTCTTCGGGTTGGTGAACGCCACCGCGGTGTGGCCGGTGGCCAGGCCGACGACGGCGTTCGCGAGCGCCATCAGATTGTCCGGGCGGTCCGGCCAGTCGGCGATGCTGTCGTACGCGGAGATGAATTGGTAAGTGTCGTACTGACTGTCGACCACCGGCGGCATCAGGAAGTCGAGCGCGGGGACCGTGCTGCCGACGGGGTAGGTCTGCCGCAGGAAGCTCTGCGTCCACGGGTTGATGGCGAGCGGGTCACCGTAGGTGGCGAACGACAGCTCGTTCGGTGGCGGCGCGGCCGGGTCGTACGCGAGCCGGTCCTGCACGGCGTGCACGACCATGGCGCCCTCGGACAGGCCGATCACCGTGCCGGGGCCGCCGGCCTGAACGCGGTTGATGACGTTGTTCTTACCGACCTCGACGGACTCACCGATGCTGGGTCCGTTCAAGCCGATCTCGGGCATCTTCTGATGTAGCTCGTCGATGCCCGGGATGACGCTGAGCACGTGGCCCTGCACCTGGCCGGCGGGGTAGTCGACGATCTCTCGATTGAGACCCGGGAACCAGTCGGCGCCCGTACGACGGATGTACTCGTCGTACGGGATGCCCATGACGTGCGCGCCGCCGAGTGCGTACCCACGGCCGGGGGTGCCGATCGGCGGGATGGCCGGCACGAGCGGGCCGCCGGAGCCGGCGTCAGAGCTGGAACCGGGACCGGTCCAGGGCTCGTCGGCCGTCGCGATCCAGTCGGCGAGGGGCCCGGAAGCACCGACCGTCAACAGCGTGGTGGCAATCGCCAACGAGCTGGCAAGTCGCTTGTTCATACGTTGCTCCCCTGCGGTTTCGGGCGGGACGGCCACCAGTTCGCTTCTCCGACGAGCGTGGCCATGGCAGGCACGGTGATGGTCCGCACCAGGAAGGTGTCCAGCAGGATGCCGGCGCCGATGACGAAGCCGCCCTGGATCACGGTACCGATGCTGGAGAACAGCAGACCCCACATGGAGGCCGCGAAGATCAGGCCGGCCGCGGTGATGACGCCGCCGGTCGACGACAGCGTGCGGATGATGCCGTACCGCATGCCGTGTGGCGATTCGTCACGCATGCGCGAGACGAACAGCATGTTGTAGTCGGCGCCGACCGCGACGAGCACCACGAAAGCCAGTGGTGGAACGGTCCAGTGCAGCGGCTGGTGGAACAGGTACTGGAACACCACGACGCCGATGCCGAGCGCCGCGAAGTACGAAAGCACCACGGAGCCAACCAGATACAGCGGCGCGATCAGCGACCGCAGCAACAGCATCAGAATCAGCAGCACCACCGCGACGGTGACGATGATGATGAACCGGATGTCGTTCTGGTAGTAGTCGCGGGTGTCCTTGAGCGCCACGGGATAGCCGCCCATCGACACCGTGGCATCCGACAGCGACGTGTTCGGCTGGGCGCCGCGGGCGGTGTCGCGGATGGTGTTGACCTGGTCCATCGCCGCGGCGCTGAACGGATCGAGTTTGGTGAGCACGAGGTACCGCACCGAGTGTCCGTCGGGCGAGATGAACATCTTGGACGCCGACTTGAAGGCCTCGAGCTGCAGCACCTCGGGCGGGATGTTGAAGCCCGCCTGGGTCGGGCCGCCCGCGTTCTGTTTCATCGACAGCAGGAAGGCGCCGGCCTGGTCGAGGCCCGACCGCATCAGCTGGATCTGTTCGACGACCTCGTCGACCCCGTTGGCGACTTCGCGGCTGCCGCTCGCCGACCGATCGGCGCCCTGGCGCAGTTTGGTCAGATTGGCCTGCGCACCCGCGGGACTGTCCATCCCCATGGTGCGCATCACCTTGGTCAGGTTGGTCATCGCACTCTGGAGTTGCTGCACCGACGCGTTGAGCGTCTTCTGATCCTGCATCGTCTGCAGCTGCCCGGCGAGCTTGTTGATCTCGTCGATGGTGCCGTCCTGGCGCGCTTCTTCCAGACGCTGGAAGTGGCCGCGGGTTTCGGCGCACGACAGGTCGAGGTCGCACACCGCGTTGTTCTGCAGCGCCGCCAGCACCGGTCCGACCCAGCCGAACATGTCTTTGGCCGCCGTGTAATTCAGCCCCAGCGTGTTGCCCAGCTTGCTCACGCTGTTGACGAGCTTGGCCGCGACTTCCACGTTCTGCACCAGCTTGTTGCCGCCGTACTGGCTGCGGATCGCGGTGAAGGCGTCGAGCGTCGTCTGCAGTTGCGTGGCGATCTGGCCGACCTGGCCGCGCACGTCGGCGAGGTTGGTCGCGAGGGTGTCGGCGCCCTTGGCCAGCCGGTTGATGTCGTTGGTGCGCTGGCCGATCATGCCCGCGCCTTCTGTCAGCCGGTCACCGACCAGGCCGGCCTGGAAGGTGGCCCGGAACTCCGGCGGCACCTCGCCGAGGGGACGGGTGATGCCGCTGACCATGGCGACGTCCGGTAGCTGGCTGATGCGCGACGCCATCTGCTCCAGGTCCGCGAGGGCCTGCGGCGAGCGCAGGTCGCGCGGCGATTGGACGAGGACGTAGGACGGCACCGACTGGTTGACGTTGAAGTGGCTCTCGAGCGCGGCGTACCCGATGGAGCTCGGGGCCGACGCTGCGACGGCCTTGCGGTCGTCGTAGTTGAACTTCGCGAAGCCCGCGGCGCTGGCCAGCAGGAGCAGCACCAGCAGGCTGGCCACCAGGTGCAGCTTCGGTCGGCGGACGATGCGCGCGCCGGACCGCCGCCACAGCTGTGCGGTGATCTCGTTGCGCGGTTTGATCCAGCCCCGCGGCCCGACGAGCGTGATGATCGCGGGCAGCAGCGTCACCGCGGCGAGGAACGCCACCAGGATGCCGATGGCCGACGAGACGCCAACCGTGGAGAAGACGCCCATCTTGGCGAAGCTGATGCCGAGGAAGGTGACGCCGACGGTCGCGGCCGACGCCGTGATGACCTTGCCGACGGAGCCCAGCGCCCGCCGGACAGCGTCGGTCGATTCCAGGCCCTGCCGCACATAGTCGTGGTAGCGGCTGATCAGGAACACCGCGTAGTCGGTGCCCGCGCCGAAGATCATGGCGCTCAACAGGATGATGGCCTGGTTCGACACTCCCAGCCCGGTCAGCTGCGACAGCCCGGCGACCGTCGCCTGCGCGATCACCAGCGACATGCCGATGCCGGCGAGCGGAAGCATCATCGTGACGGGATTGCGGTAGACGACCAGCAGCACGAGGAGCACCAGGACCGCGATGGCGATCTCGATGGGCATCCGGTCCTTCTCACCGGCGACGGTGAGGTCGGCGACGGTGGCCGCGGGTCCGGAGAGGTGGATCTTCAGCGGGCTGCCGGCGGTGCTGTGCCGCACGATGTCGGCCACCCGGTTGTAGGCGGCGTACGACTGCGGTGTCCCCAGCGCGCCGGCCAGGCCGACGGGCAGCACCCAGGCCTTCTTGTCCTTGCTGGTCATGAAGTTGCGCAGCGGCGGGGTGCTGATGAAGTCCTGCATCATGACGACGTCGTGCGGGTCGTCGCGCAGGGCGTCCACCAACTTGCGGTAGGTGGCTTCGTCGTTGCGATCCAGGCCGCGGTCGTTGATCAGCACGACGAGCAGCAGGTCGTCGGTACCGGGTTCCTTGAAGGCCTCGGTCATGTGCCGGGCGGCGACGTTCGACGGCGCATCGGCGGGCAGCATCGCCAGCGGATGCTTCTGGGCCATCTCGTTGAGGCTGGGGACGGCCAGGGGCAGGGCCACCGCCAGCGTGATCCACAGGCCGATCACCGCCCAAGGCCACCGCACCACAAAATCGGCTAGCCGTCGCAAGTGGTCACCAGTTCCCGCCGTCGGCGATCCGCGTGCAGACCGACTTCATCGCTTCCAGGTACCGGGTCACGGACTTCTTGGCGATGGGGTTGTCCGGGTACATGACCTCCATGACCGTGCCGCCCTCGTAGCGGAAGACGTAGATGGTCAGCTGGTAGGAGTACCGGCCATCGGAGTAGATGCCGATGTTGTTGGCGTATCCCATCTCGGTGGCGGCCAGGATGGTGTTGAGTGGCGCCGCGCCGCCGTGCAGGAAGTTCGACACCGGGAAGTTGGGCCGCGGCCAGTCCAGCCACGGTGCGAGCTCCAGGACGCGGTAGTACGGAACCCGCGCCATGTTGAGGTTGCCGTCGAACGACTCCTGCGCCGCCCAGGCGGCTTCGTTGAAGGTCGCCGCGGCGATCGGCACGGTGATGGGCACCAGTCCGGTGAACCAGCCCTGCGTCATGAAGTTGTCCGACGTGCGCCGGGTGTCACGCGGGGTGAGCCCGTAATACGTTGCAGCACCGGTCAATTCGTGCTCGACCTGGGCCATGCAGGCGAACAGGCCGCCGACGAAGCGGGCACCGGCCGCCTCACAGGCAGACTCGAACCGTGCCGTCTGCTCGGGGTCCATGAGCGATTCGCCGACCATGTCGCCGACCGACGGCTCCATGGCGTTCCCCAACGGCAACGGGAACTCCGGCATGCTGTTGTTGTTGTTCTCAGCAAACTCGATCCAGGCCTGCACCTCGGGAGAGTCGACGGTCAGCGCCGAGGTGCGCTCGTGCTCCTGGACGCACCATTCGTCGAAGCTGCCGGCGTCGGGCAGAGCAAACGCTGAGCCCCCTGTTGTCAATGCTGTGTACCGGCCATGAGCCTCCAGCATCGTGATGCCGATGAGCGCCGCGTCGCCGTGGACGTGGTCGATGGCCGCATAGAAGTTGAAGCTGTCTTCGCTCTGGACGATGCCGAAGGAGAAGCAGCCCCACTCGAGCGGTGTCGGGATGTCCACGAGGTGCTTGCGGACGTCCTCGACCGCCAGTTCACCGTGGTTGACGGGCTCGAACTCGAGGTCCTCGGGGTCGGTGAGGGTGTGCCGGAGGATGTCGCCGTCGTCGGTGTACTCGAACCAGCTGCGGTAGGTGTCGTGCCTGCGCAGATAGGAGTTCAGCGCTTCGTTCATGGCCGCGATGTCGCACTGACCAGGGACTTCGCACGTCGCGATGATCTGCCGGGAGTACTCCAGACCCGAACCGGTGCGCTCGACGACACCGCGGATGTGCTGGCCCTGCATGTAGCTGACCGGCACCGAACTCACAGGTGCCTGCCGGGCCACTTCGCGAGCCGCCTCGGTGGGGTGCCAGGAGGTCAGAACACCTGGGATCGGCGTCCAATCATCGATCTTTCCGATCGTGATCTTCCCGATTCGCAATTACTTTCCTCCCAGGTTTGGGCACACAGAGGCCCGGCAACACTGTTGGCGCCATCAACATACCCCGGCAACCTTTGCCGGCGCCGTTACGCCTGGTGGGGCGGTCCGCGCTGACCAACCACCACCGGCGCACATAATCCTCGTGCTTCAGCAACCTACATGTAATACTGGCCCGCAGAAGATGAGCTGGCCGTGGCCGTTCGGAAGATCAACTGGCCATTCATGACTGAGCCGGCCGTCAAGTAGATCTGCCGACCAATCGTCGAGGCCGGCCGTTCGCAACATAAATTCTGGCGCTGAACACGGTCTCCTGCGTGGGATCGGATGTCACCGGCAAAACGCGGGAGGACTGCTTTTTCATGGCAACGATCGAAGGTCCGGAAACGTCCAGCTTCGCGATCGTCGGGTACGCCGCGCGCTTCCCCGGAGCCACCGACGCCGAATCCTTCTGGGAGATGCTGCGCGAAGGCCGGGACGCCGTATCCGAGGTGCCACAAGATCGGTGGGACGTCGACGAGTTCTTCGATGCCGACCCCGACGCCCGCGGCAAGATCATCACCCGCCGCGCCGGCTTCCTCGATGACGCCGTCGGCTTCGACGCCCCGTTCTTCGGGGTGTCCACTCGCGAGGCCAAGATGATGGACCCCCAGCAGCGCCTGCTGCTGGAGATGGCATGGCGTGCCGTCGAGCATTCGGGCACCGCGCCGTCCGCGCTCGCCAACACGCAGACCGGTGTGTTCATCGGCCTGGCGACCCACGACTACCTCGGCATGGCCTCGAGTGAGCTGACCTACCCGGAGATCGAGGCCTACATGGCCATCG
Organism: Mycobacterium sp. SM3041; assembly: GCF_039668335.1. NCBI lineage: Bacteria > Bacillati > Actinomycetota > Actinomycetes > Mycobacteriales > Mycobacteriaceae > Mycobacterium > Mycobacterium sp. SM3041. The sequence goes on from NZ_JAYXBQ010000042.1 coordinate 171,063, forward strand.
GCACCTCGGGCGCCGCGGCGGCCGGCCGCATCAGCTACCGGCTGGGCCTGCAGGGTCCGGCGGTCACCGTCGACACCGCGTGCAGTTCGTCGCTGGTGGCCGTCCACCAGGCGTGCCAGGCCCTGCAGCTCGGCGAGTGCGATCTCGCGCTGGCCGGTGGCGCCAACGTCATCCTGAGCCCGGCCACCATGATCACCTTCTCGCAGTCCCGCATGCTGGCCCCGGACGGCAAGTGCAAGACGTTCGACGCCTCCGCCGACGGCTATGTGCGCGGCGAGGGCTGCGGCGTCATCGTCGTGAAGCGGCTCGAGGACGCCATCCGTGACGGCGACCGGATCCGGGCCGTCATCCGCGGTAGCGCCATCAACCAGGACGGCGCCTCCGGTGGCCTGACCGTCCCCAATGGCGTTGCGCAGCAACGTGTTATCGCCGAGGCGCTGGAGCGCGCGGGCCTGACGCCCGGCGACGTCGGGTACCTGGAGGCGCACGGCACCGGCACGTCGCTGGGCGACCCGATCGAGGTGCAGGCCGCGGCCGCGGCGTACGGCACCGGCCACGACGCCGACAACCCGCTGCTGATCGGCTCGGTGAAGACGAACATCGGACACCTCGAGGCCGCCGCGGGCGTCGCCGGGATCATCAAGGTCATCCTGTCGCTCGAGCATCAGGAACTGCCGAAGCACCTGCACTTCAAGAACCCGTCGCCGCACATTCCGTGGGACCGCATCCCGGTGAAGGTCGTCGACGAGGCCACCGCCTGGGAACGCGGCGACCGGCCGCGCGTCGCGGGCATCAGCTCGTTCGGCTTCTCCGGCACCAATGCCCATGTGCTGCTTGAGGAAGCTCCCGCCACCGCGCCGGCGCCGGCACCGGCCGAGGAGCCCGACGACCGGCGCTTCACGGTGCTGCCGCTGTCGGCCCGGACCCCGGCAGCGCTGCTGCAGTCCGCCGAGGACTACCGCAGCTGGCTGGCCGCGCACCCCGAGGCCGGCCTCGCGGATGTCTGCATCACCGCCGGTGCGGGCCGCGCCCACTTCGAGCACCGCGCCGCGCTCGTGGTGAATTCCCTCGATTCCGCGCGCGAATTGCTCGGCGCGCTGGCCGACGACCGTCCGGCGCCGGGTCTGGTGCGCGGAACGTCCGCCGACAAGCCGAAGACCGCGTGGCTGTTCCCGGGTCAGGGCAGCCAGTTCGCCGGCATGGCCAAGGAGCTGTTCGAAACCGAGCCGGTGTTCGCCGAGACCGTGACGCAGTGTGCCGACGCGGTTGCCGACATGCTCGAAAAGCCCTTGCTGGACGTCATTTTCGACGGTCCGGAAGAGACACTGCGGCTCACCAGCTACGCCCAGCCGGCGATCTTCGCCGTCGAGATGGGGCTGGCCCGGCTGTGGCAGTCGTGGGGTTTCGAGCCCGACGTGGTGCTCGGCCACAGCGTCGGCCAGTACACCGCGGCCTGCGTCGCGGGCGTGTTCAGCCTCGAAGACGGCATGCGGCTGCTCGCCGAGCGCGGACGCCTCTTCGGGAACCTGCCCGCGGGCGGCCGGATGGCGGCGATCTTCGCCGCGCCCGAGCGCGTCGAGCGGCTCACCGATGAATACCCGAGCCTGTCGGTCGCCGCATACAACGGCGCCAACACCGTGCTCTCCGGTCCGGGTGCCGACCTGGAACGCGCCGTCGCCGGGCTGACCGGTGACGGTGTGCGCTGCGACTGGCTGGAGACCAGCCACGCCTTCCACTCAGCATTACTGGACCCGGCACTCGACGAATTCGAGACGTACGCAAACAAATTCACGTTCAACGCGCCGCAGCGCATCCTGGTGTGCAACCGGACCGGTGACACGCTGGGCCGTACCGCGAAGCTCGACGGCCAGTACTGGCGCCGGCACGCGCGCCAGCCCGTGGAGTTCTCGAAGGGCGTGGAGACGCTCGCCAAGCTCGGTTGCGCGGTGCTGCTCGAAGTCGGCCCGCAGCCCATCCTGACCGCCGCGGCCCTGCGCGCCTGGCCTGACCCGGCAACCGCACCGCGGGCCATTGCGTCGCTGCGCCGCAAGGGCGCCGACCACCGTCAGATCACCGAGGCACTGGCCACCGCCTACACCGCCGGCCACCTGCCCGACTTCGCCGCCGTGCGGCCCGGTTCGGCGCACAACGTCGATCTGCCGACCTACCCCTTCCAGCGCAAGGCGTACTGGTTCCGCGACGAGCGCATCACGCCGTCGGCCACCGCACACATGGGCGGTGGGGCGACCACCGAGGCCGTCCGCCTGCTCGAAGACGGCCGCATCGACGAGCTCGCCGCCCTGCTGGGCGGCACCGACGAGTCGACCACCGCGGTGCTGAACAAGCTTGCAGCACAACACAACCGGCAGCGCACCGCGCAGTCCGTCTCCGACGCCCGCTACGAGATCCGCTGGGACAAGGTCTCGGCCGGGGCACCCGCGGAGGTCGGCGAGGGCTCGGCGTGGGTCCTCATCGGTGACGACGCCGCGGTGCTCGCGCCGCTGACCGACGCCCTGACCCGGCTCGGCCATCGGCATCGCGTGCTCGGGTTGCCGGGGTCCGACGCCGACGAACAGCAGCTGGAAGCCGACCTGCGCGCGGCCGTCGAGGAGGAGCCGACGCTGCGCATCCTGCACGTCGCGGGCCTCGATGCCGACCGGGCGTCCATGCAGGCGTTGCTCCGGGTACAGCACCGCGTCCTCGGCGGCACGCAGCGTCTGTTCCGGGCGGCGGCCGCCGCCGAGTTGCGGTCGCCCATCTGGGTGATCACCCTTGGCGCACAACGGGTTACCGACACCGACACCGTGGCACCGGAGCAGACGGGCCTGTGGGGCTTCGGTCGTTCGGCCGCGCTGGAATACCCCCAGGTGTGGGGCGGCCTGGCCGATCTGGCAGAAGGCAGCACCGACGAATGGGTGCGGTTACTCAATCAGGTGATCGCGGCGCCGCGCGGCGAGGACCAGATCGCGCTGCGCGCCGAGGGCGTGCACGTGCCGCGGCTGGTCCGCCGCACCGGGCAGCCGAACCCGACACAGCTGGAATTGCGCGCGGACGCAACGTATCTGGTGACCGGCGGCCTGGGCTCGCTCGGCCTGGAGATCGCCGGCTACCTGGCCCAGCACGGCGCCCGGAACCTGGTGCTGACCAGCCGCCGCACGCCGAATGAGGCAGTGCAGCAGCGCATCGACGCGCTGCGCGAGCAGCACGGCTGCGAGACCCGGGTCATCACCGCCGATGTCGCCAATCCGCACGACGTCGCCCGCCTGATGTCGACCCTGCGTTCCGAACTGCCGCCGCTGGCCGGTGTCGTGCACGCCGCCGGCGAGAACAGCACGACGCCGCTGGCCACGCTGGAAGAGGCCGAACTGGAGCGGGTGTTCTCCGGAAAGGTCTGGGGTGCTTGGTACCTCAGCGAGGCGGTCGCCGACCAGAACCTCGACTTCTTCCTGTCGACGTCGTCGATCTCGGCGGTGTGGGGCAGCTACGGCCAAACGGCATACAGCGCGGCCAACGCGTTCCTCGACGGCCTGACGTGGCGTCTGCGGGAGCAGGGCGTGGCCGGTATGAGCGTCAACTTCGGGCCGTGGTCGGCCGGTATGGCCGACCCGGACGCCCGCGCTCAGCTGGAGCGCCGCGGTGTCCGCACCCTCTCCCCCGCTGATGCCCTGACCGGCATGGCCGACGTCATGGTGTCCGGTGGCGACCCCGCGGAAGCCGTTGTGGCGCGCATGGATTGGGCCAAGTTCCTGCCCATCTACTCGCAGGCCGGGTCCCGGGCCCTGCTGGCCGAGGTCGCCCGCGAGGTACCCGAATCCGCCGGCGCCGCAGGTGCTGTCGGTGCGTCCGGCAACACGCGACTGGTCGAGCAGCTCATCGCCGCGCCGGTGCAGCAGCGCAAGAAGCTGGTCCTGGAATACCTGCGGGACGCCGTCGCCGAGGTGACGCGCATCGAGGCCTCCGAGATCCGCGAGGAGACCGGGTTCTTCGACCTCGGCATGGACTCCCTGATGGCTGTCGAACTGCGTCGCCGCCTGGAACAGGGTGTCGGCAAGGAACTTCCGGCGACCCTCGCCATGGACCACCCGCGCCTCACCGATGTCGCGGACTACCTGCTCAGCGACATCCTCAACCTCAGCGAGAAGGCCGGTACCAAGGCCGTCACCGAGCTCAAGTCGCTCGCCGCTGCCGACGAGCCCATCGCCATCGTCTCAGTGGCGTGCCGTTTCCCGGGGTCGCCCGATCCGGATGCGTTCTGGCAGGTGCTTTCTCAGGGTGTCGACGCGATCAGCGAGATCCCCGAGGACCGCTTCGACGTCGACGAGTTCTACGACCCCGACGCCATGACGCCGGGCAAGATCTACACGCGCTCCGGTGGTTACCTCGACAGCGTCGACACCTTCGATCCGGAGTTCTTCGGCATCTCGCCGCGCGAGGCCGTGTGGATCGACCCGCAGCAGCGGCTGATGCTCGAGATCGCGTGGGAGGGCCTGGAGCGGGCCGGCTACGCCCCGGCGGCGTTGCGCGGCAGCCGAACCGGCGTGTTCATCGGCGTCGGCGCCAACGAATACTCGCATCTGCTCTCGGGCGGTTCGGTCGAGAATCTCGAACCGCACTTCATCACCGGTAACGCGCTCAACGCCATCGCCGGTCGTGTGTCGTTCACGCTGGGCCTGGAAGGGCCGGCCATGGCGGTCGACACCGCCTGCAGCTCGTCGCTGGTCGCGGTCCACCAGGCCGTGCAGGCGCTGCACGCGGGCGACTGCGACATGGCGCTGGCCGGTGGCGTCAACGTGCTGCTGAGCCCGGCGTCCATCGTCGCGGCTTCCCGCGCGCGGATGCTGGCGCCCGACGGCCGCTGCAAGACGTTCGATGCCAGTGCCGACGGCTACGTCCGTGGTGAAGGCTGCGGCGTCCTGGTCCTCAAGCGGCTCAGCAACGCGCAGCGCGACGGTGACCGCATCGCCGCCGTCATCCGGAGCACCGCGGTCAACCAGGACGGCGCGTCCAGCGGCCTCACCGTCCCCAATGGTGGTGCGCAGCAACGACTCATCAACACCGCGCTGGCCCGGGCCGGCCTCAGCGGCGGCGACGTCGACTACCTGGAAGCGCACGGCACCGGTACGCCGCTCGGCGACCCGATCGAGGTGCAGGCCGCGGCCGCCGCGTACGGCGCGGGCCGGGATGCGAACCGGCCGCTGCTGATGGGCACCGCGAAGACCAACATCGGACACCTCGAGTCCGCGGCCGGCGTCGCCGGTCTGGTCAAGGTGGTGTTGTCGCTCGAGCACGAGATGCTCCCGCAGACCCTGCATTTCAACAAGCCGTCGCCGCACATCCCGTGGGACTCGCTGCCCGTCCAGGTCGTCGACAAGCCCACCCCGTGGCACACCGACGGCCGTCCGCGTCGCGCCGGTGTGAGCTCCTTCGGGTTCACCGGCACCAACGCGCACGTGCTGTTGGAAGAGGCGCCGGTCGTGGTGTCTGACGACGACGTCGCTGATGACGTGACGCCCGAAACCCCGGCCACCGAGCCGATCAGCGTGCTGCCGCTGTCGGCGCGCTCGGCCCAGGGCCTGACGGCGCTGGCGCAGAAGTACCGCGACTGGCTCGAAGCACACCCCGATGCCTCGATCGCCGACGTGTGCTTCACCGCCGGCTCGGGACGTTCGCACTTCGAGCACCGCGCCGCGGTGGTCGCCAACACCGTCCACGACGCCAAGAATCTGTTGGAAGACCTGGTGGCGAACAAGCTGCGGCCGGGCGTGCTCAAGGGCGAGTGCACCGACCCGCCGACCACGGCGTGGTTCTTCCCCGGCCAGGGCAGTCAATACCCGGGCATGGCCCGCGAATTGTTCGACACCGAACCGGTTTTCGCCGACGTGGTGCGCCGCTGCGCGCAGGCGGTCGATCCGATCCTGCCGCGCCCGCTGCTGGAGGTCATGTTCGGCAACGATCGGGAAGCGGCAGAGACGCTGCGCAACACCGCGTTCGCGCAGCCCGCGATCTTCGCCGTCGAGATGGGCCTGGCCCGGTTGTGGCAGTCGTGGGGCATCGAGCCCGATGCGGTGCTTGGGCACAGCGTCGGTCAGTACGCGGCGGCCTGTGTGGCCGGCGTGTTCAGCCTCGAGGACGGCGCCCGGCTGATCGCAGAGCGCGGCCGCTTGTTCGGCAGTCTGCCGGCGGGTGGCCGCATGGTGGCGGTGTTCGCCGATCCCGAATACGTGGAGCGCGCCGCCGAGACGTACCCACGGGTGTCGGTCGGTGCGTACAACGGCCGCAACACCGTGCTGTCGGGCCCGGCCGAGGATCTGGAGCAGATCGTCACCGCCTGCAGCGAGGACGCCACGCGGTGCACCTGGCTCGAGACCAGCCATGCGTTCCATTCCGAGCTGCTCGACCCGGTGCTCGACGAATTCGAGTCCTTCGCAACGCAGTTCCAGTTCGCGACACCCACGTTGCCGCTCATCTGCAACCGCACCGGCGCGGTCCTCACCGCCGAGACGCCGATCGACGCGCAGTACTGGCGGCGGCATTCCCGTCAACCCGTGCAGTTCACCGAGAGCGTCAAGACCGTGGCGGCGCTGGGTTGCTCGGTGCTGATGGAGATCGGCCCGCAGCCGATCCTGACCGCGGCCGCGCTGCAGTGCTGGCCCGAGGGCGCCGAGACCCCGCGCGCCATCGTGTCCCTGCGCAAGGGCGCCAACGCACAGCGGCAGATCACCGAAGCGCTTGCCACGACGTACATCTGCGGGCACCGGCCGGACTTCTCGGCCAAGAACCGCGGACACCGCGTCGAGCTGCCGACGTACCCGTTCCAGCGGCGCCGCTTCTGGCCCAAGACCGCGAATGTCGTGGGCATGAGCTCCGGCGGGGCGGCAGCCACGTCCGGAATCCTGGGCAGCGCCAAGGATCTGGCCACCGGCGACACGATCTACAGCAATGTGTTGTCGGTCAAGACGCAGCCGTGGCTGTCGCACCACGTCATCTACGGCACCGTCGTGGTGCCGGGAGCGACGTACGCGGCCATGGCCCTGGCGTCGGTCGGAGCGCCGGCGCGGGTGAAGGAAGTGTTCTTCTACGAGCCGATCATCCTGCCCGACAAGGCCTCTCGCGAGACACAGCTGACCATCCGGACTCTCGATGGCGGCGAAGGCTGGAAGTTCCAGGTACACAGCCGGCCGAACGGGGTCCGGGAAGCCGAGTGGTCGCTCAACGCCGACGGCACCCTGCTCGCCGGCGCCGACGAGGCCGACGCGTCCGACAACGTCGCCGGTTCCATGGAGGACGTCGTCGAGCGCATGGAGCGGCTGCGTCCGCAGCAGCTGTTCGAGACCTTCAACGACATGGAATTGGCATGGGGCCCAACGTGGTCCACGTCTCTCAAGTCGCTGTGGGTGCGCGACGGCATGGCCATCGGTGACGTGTCGGTCGGTGACGAGCTCGCCGAGCACCTCAGCACCGAGCCCATCCACCCTGTCCTGCTGGACCTCTGCACCGGTGTGGCCTTCCCGGCCTTCCCGGCGCTGCTGGCCGCCGAACACGGCATGCACGACCTGTTCCTGCCGCTGCGGTACGGCCAGGTCGAGTTGCGCGACAAGATGCCGCGGCGCTTCTACGCGCGGGCACGCTGGCACACGAGCGAGCTGACCAACGAGACGCAGGTCTTCGACATCGACTTCCTCGATCGCGACGGCAAGCGCCTCGGTGGCATCACCGAGTTCACCGTGAAGCGGGCACCGCGTGAGGCACTGATGCGTGGGCTCGGCGGCGACACCACCCGCCTGCTGTACACGCTGGGCTGGCAGGAAGGTGCCACGCCGGCCGCTACCGGTGAGGACGCCGAGGCTGCTGCTAAGCCGACCGCGGGCACCTGGCTGGTGGCGGGCTTCGACGAGTTGGCCGCCGGCCTCCCCGGAGCCGTCAAGCTCGACCAGACCCTGGACGCCGCCGCCTGGCAGCAGGCGATCACCACGGCAGCCGAGGCCGGCGCGCCCGTCACCGGAATCGTCTGGCGCGCTTCGGGCTACGAGGACGCCGACGTCGCGGCCCGCCTCGAGACCGAGGTCGGCACCGTGCTGGCAGGCATGCAGACCGCACTCGCCGAGGAGAAGCTGAACCTCACCGGCGGCCTGTGGATCGTCACCGAGCGCGCCGTGGCCACCGAGCCCGGCGAGCCCGTCGACCCCGTGCAGGCCGCGCTCTGGGGCCTGGGGCGCACCGTCATCAACGAGCAGCCGACCCTGCGGCTCAAGCTCGTCGACCTCGACGGCGCCGACGACAACGCCACCAACTGGCTGACCGGCATTCTGGCCACTCCGGTGACCGAGTCGGAATTCGCACTGCGGCAAGGCAAGTTCCTCGTGCCACGGCTCATGCACTGGGCGCGCAGCGGCCACCTGCCGATGCCGCGTTCGGACGATTACGTGCTGGCTCCCACCGAGCGCGGAGCGATCGACAACCTGCGCCTGACCGAGAAAGACGTGACGCCGCCCGAGCCGCACGAGGTGCAGGTCCGGATCGAGGCCGCCGGCCTCAACTTCCGCGACGTGCTCAACGTGCTGGGCCTGTACCCGGGCGATCCGGGGCCCATCGGTGGCGACCTGTGCGGTGTCATCACCGAATTGGGTTCGGAGGTCACCCGATTCGAGGTCGGGCAGCGGGTGTTCGGCTCCATGCAGGGCGCCTTCTCCAGCCGGCTCAACGTGCCCGAGCAGCTGCTCGCCGTCGTCCCCGAGGGCATCAACCCGGTCGACGCGGCGACGCTGCCCGCGGCGGCGCTGACGGTCCGGCTGGCGTTCGACTGGGCGCAGCTCAAGCCGGGCGACCGCGTGCTGATCCACGCCGCCAGCGGTGGTGTGGGTTTGGCGGCGGTGCAGATGGCGCGCCAGAAGGGCGCGATCGTCTTCGCCACCGCCAGCACCTACAAGCGAGCGACGCTGCGCAAGATGGGTGTCGAGCACGTCTACGACTCGCGCACAACCGATTTCGCGGACCAGATTCTCGCCGACACCAACGGCGAGGGCGTGGACGTGGTGCTCAACAGCCTCACCAACGAGGGCTTCGTCGAGGCCACGGTGCGGGCGACCGCCCAGGGCGGCCGGTTCGCCGAGATCGCCAAGCGCGACATCTGGACCCCCGAGCGCATGGCTGAGGTCCGGCCGGACATCAACTACGAGATCGTCGCGCTCGACGTCACGATGATGACCGATCCGGCGCACATCCAGCGGCTCATGGAAGAGGTCGCCGACGGACTGGCCAAGGGCGAGTGGACGCCGGTGCCTGCCGAGGTCTACCCGCTGACCGAGGCCAAGACCGCGTTCCGCCGCATGCAGCAGGCCCGGCACATCGGCAAGATCGTGGTGCAGATGCCGAAACCGCTGCAGCCGCAAGGTGATCGGACCTACCTGGTGACCGGTGGTCTCGGCGCGCTCGGTCTGCACACCGCGGCGTACCTGGCTCAGCTGGGTGCCGGCGATATCGTGCTCACCAGCCGGCGTGAGCCGGACGGCGACGCGCAGCGCGCCATCGACGCGATGATGGAGCGCTTCCACTGCCGGGTGCACGTCTTCTCCGGCGACATCGGTGACGAGTCCTCGGTTGCGGCGTTGCTCGACCGGATCCGCACGGAACTGCCGCCGCTGGCCGGCGTGGCCCACCTGGCCGGTGTGCTCGACGACGCGCTGCTGCCCCAGCAGGATCTGGAGCGCTTCCGGAAGACCCTGGGTCCCAAGGCCTTCGGTGCGCTGCACCTGCACAAGTTGACGCAGGACGACGATCTGGACTTCTTCATCGTCTACTCGTCGGCGTCGGCGGTGCTGGGTTCACCGGCGCAGGCCAACTACGCGACGGCCAACGCGCTGCTCGACGGCCTCGTCGCGCACCGCCGGGCCCTCGGCCTGCCGGCGACGGCCGTCAACTTCGGTCCGTGGGGCCGGGGCGGCATGGCCAGCTCTCAGGCAGCCACCGCGAACCTGAGTGCGCAGGGCATGATGCCGCTCGAGCCGTCGGCGGCGCTGGCTGCCCTCGGCGAGGTGATCCGGCACGGTGCCGCGCAGGCGACGGTCCTCAAGGCCAACTGGCAGCGGGCCGCCAAGATGCTCGGCGGCATTCGTCCGCCGCTGCTGGACCAGGTGTTGCCGACCAGCGACACCGCGGCCGCCGGTGACAGCGAGCTGCTGCGGCAGCTGCAGGAGATTCCGGACGCCCAGCGCGCCGGCTTCATCACCGAGTTCCTGCAGAAGGAGGTGCAGGGCTTCCTGCGCCTGGCGCAGCCGCCCGCGGCCACGAGCCGGTTCCTCGATCTGGGTACCGACTCATTGATGGCGGTCGAGCTCCGCAACCGGTTGTTCGGTCAGTTCGGCGGCAAGTTCGACATCAGCCCGACGGCGATCTTCGACTACCCGACCCTCGGCGAACTCGCCGGGCACCTGGCGTCGCAGCTGCCGCCGTCGGATGCGACGTCGGATGCACCGGAGGTGGCGGTTGAGGAGTCGGCCGCGGCTCCGGCGGAGGCACCCGCCGCGGAAGCTGCCGGCGAGGCTGAGCCCGAGGCGCCTGCCGCACAGGAGTGACGACTGTGACGGGTGTGCACGCGGCCTGACCCGACCGCGTGCACACCCTTCCCGCCGCGCCGTTAGCCCACCAGACCTGCCCAGAAATTGTCCACACCCGCGTCAATAAGTTATTGACGCGCACCGCCAATTCTGTCACGCTCCTATGAGGATCGATCTCATCGGCGGAAGGCTCGGACTATGTCTGTTCTCGCGATGCATGTTTCGAACACCAAGACCAAGCTGCAGGTCGGCGCCGCCGCCTGCGCGGTCGCGGGAGCCGCCGTTCTCACCCCGGCGATGGCGCAGGCCGACATCTCTGCGCCCGCTCCGCTGACGCCAATCACCCACGTCCTGGACAACATCGCCCAGGCACCGCTGGTCTTCGCGCCACAGGACGTCAACACCTGGTGGCAGAACAACCCCTGGTGGTGGGTTGGTGGCGGGTCTAACCCCAGCCCCGGCGCGCCGATCCTGGTGGGGACATTCACCCCGCTGTCGATCATTCCCGGCTTCCTACAAGAGCCGTGGAAGCGCCTGACGCAGAACATCAACTTCTCCGCCTGCTTCCTCGGTGCAGGCGTGAAGGTCGGTCCGTACGGCACGATCACCGTTTCATTGACTCGCGGCTGCTAGACGGCAGCCAGGGAGACGAGTGCTTACACAATCCCCTTCGCATCGCGAAGGGTCACGCCGGTGTCGTATCAGCGAATGATCCTCTGATCCAAGCCATGCACACAAGCGATAGGAACAATCCCGGAGACCCGAACAGTCAACCGGAACGGATGATCCCGGGAGGTAAGCACCTCAATGACGATTAGTCTCCGACGCTTCGTGATCGCACTTGGATTGTTGGCCATCGCCCCACTCTCCGGCACTGGAGTCGCGTCGGCCCAAGATGCATTGGTTGGCAAGACATATGCGGAAGCGACAAAGATTATCAGCTCGTGGTCCGGTCACACCGTTCTGTCAACCGTCGTCGGTGACCAAGTCGCGATGGATAAATGTCTCGTCAGCTCGTGGCGGAAAGATAAGAAGACCGGCAAATACTTCTTAGCGCTGTACTGCAACGACTCGTACGCGACAGGCAAAGACGCCGGCTACTCGGCTGGAAGTCCGGAAGGACGAGACGCGAAGAAGCGTGAAGAAAATCTGAAATGGCTTCACGAGAACCCAGAAGTATGCGCCAAGATGAAGGAACAGCACCCCGCGTGGTTCAGGGTTCACATACCCGGATGCGAAGCTTTCAGCCCGCCGCTTTAGCAACTGTCAGCGATCAACATACCGGCATTCTCGCCGGTTTACCCCGAGGAAAGTGCCTTTGAGTGCAGGACGACGCCGACGCCCCACCGACTGAAACCGTCGAAGCTACTCCTGGTGACCGGCACCAGTGGCGACACCGCGTCCGAAATATATTGGGCGGCACACTAATTGCTCTGTTAGCACTCCTCGGCTGGCTGGCGTGGGACGCTCGCACCGTAAAAGACAATCTCGAGAAGGCCCGAGCCGAAGCGGTCCAAGCCAAAGATGCCCTTGCCAAAGGACACGCCGAGGCGGCTGAGCAGCATGCGGATTCTGTCCTCGCTCACGCTCAAGTCGCCAGCGAAGCAACACAATCCATCCCCTGGACATTGGCTGCGGGCCTACCCTGGTTGGGCAGTCCATTTAACGCGAGCAGACAGATTGCGAACGTGGTCGTTGGCTTCGCGAACGACGTCCTGTCGCCGGCCGCCCGCATTGGACTAGCCCTATCACCAGATCATTTGTTCAACGGCAACAGGCTCGACGTCCGTCTGCTCCGCGACAACGAGCCCGCGATTGGAAAGCTGTCCACAGACGCTCGCCGATTGGACGCCGAGGCTGAGGCGATTCCCAAGCCCACTTACATCTCAGCATTGGCCGACGCAAGGTCAAAACTTCAGGCGCAGATCACCAGCGTCTCGCGAATCCTCGACACAACCGCGTTGGCCGCCAAACTCGCACCATCAATGATGGGCGCAGACGGGCCGACCAACTATTTCATGGGCTTCCAGACGAATGCTGAAGCACGGGGCACGGGCGGCATCATCGGCGGGTTTGGGATCTTGCACTTCAGTGACGGTGCGCCGAGCGTTGAAACGCTCGGTTCCAATACCGCCCTTGAAGGTCCCTTTCAACCATTCGATCTGACACAGGACTTCTCCAAGGAATACGGCTATACCAACCCGACGACTGATATACGAAATAGCAATCTAAGTTCGAATTTTCCGTATGCGGCTCAGATCTGGAGGGCGATGTGGGCACAGGAGTCGGGCGTGAACGTGGACGGCGTAATCGCCATCGACCCTGTTGCGTTGAGCTTCATCCTGGGCGCGACCGGTCCGGTGACGTTGGCAGATGGAGAAGAAATCACCAAAGAAAACGTAGTCGTGTTGACAGAGTCGACGGCTTACAGTCGATACCCCACGGATCAAGTCGCGCGCAAAAAGTACCTCCAAGAGATCGCCGCGGCAGTCGTGAAGAAGATGACGCAATCCGTCCGTTCTCCGAGGGACCTACTTGCAGCACTCGGCAAAGCTATCGGTGAACGCCGAATAGCGATATGGAGTGCGACGGAAGCGAACCAGAAACTTCTCGCCCAAACACCACTCGCGCACGAGATTCCAGATGATGCTGCTCCGTACGCAGAAGTAGTGATCAATAACCTCGCCGGCAACAAGATGGACTATTACCTGAGACGGGAAATTAGCTACGCGGCCGACCGATGCACGGACGCCACACGAAACTCTACTGTCACGATCAAATTGATCAGCGACGCACCCACCAGCCCGTTGCCAGAATATGTTGCCGGTGCACTCGGCCTCAGCCCCAATGTGCCGATCAAGATGCCGAGCGGTTCGATGCTGACGTCCGTTCGGCTCATCGCAACAAAAGGTTCGAAATTGCTCAGCGCATTCGCTAATGACCAAATGATTCCGGTGTTCGACGGCCTAGAACGCGGACATCCGACGTTCGAAATTCAAGTCGTCATTCCACCTGGACAGTCCGGTGTGATCACCTTTCACCTGTCCGAACCGACATCGCCCGGGACACCGCGCGTGCCTGTTCAACCGCTGGCCGACCAGGTCACGCCTGACGTCCGGGTCCCGGAATGTCCGGCAGTCCGATGAGGGTGTTACTACTGACACCGTTTTCGCCGTTGTCGGTTCACGACCATGCGGCCAATGACCTTGCATTACCGCTAGTCAAAGCCCTGTCATCAAAGATTGAGCTGCATGTCTACGCCCCAGGCCAACGCAACGGTGTCATGCACAGCTGGCAGGCCGGCGGAGTTACGTACTACAGGGGATCCTCCGTGCAGCAGCGACGGCGTGACCGCCTCGGTCGCTATCCCTATGGCGGTCGGGCACATTGGTCCAGACAATCGACGAAAGAGGCGGTGGACCTGACCCGGGCACTGAATCCCGACATACTCCACGCCGAGTACTGGTCCGCAGCCGAGCCCCTACTAAAGCTGCGACGCCTCGTTCGGACCAGTCTTACGCCGCATGACATTCCAGGTGACGGAATGGTTATCCCGAGATCTGGCCAGTCCATCTACCGTCGATGCCTGGATTATCACGAACTCACCAAGACCCGCAGAATAGTCAACGCTCTCACCACCGAAATCGACTCGATTGTCGTGTTTTCAGAAACAGACATGCACAAAGTTCAGAACGCACGCGGTACGGTGAACATAATTCCGCCCGGCCTTGATGCTCCCACCACAACCTGGTCAAGAGGTCATTCGCATTTAGCCGTTTTCGGCGGGGCAATGTGGCGACTCGAAAACGAAGCAACCGCGATCTATCTGGCGCAACAAGTAATGCCACTGGTACGCAAGTCGGTGCCAGATGCGGAGCTGCGAATATTCGGCGCCCGTCCGTCCCAGGCCGTTCGCGCACTAGGCAGACAACCCGGCATCACAATCACTGGTGAAGTGGCGGACTACGATGCCGAATTTCGCCATGCACAAGTTGCACTCGCTCCCTCAATGGTCGAAGCGGGCATACTGATCAAATCACTGCGCGCAATGGCAATGGGTTGCCCGGTCGTGCTGAACCGAGCCAGTGCTCGCCCCCTCACCGGCCTGCAACCTGGCACCCAGGCACTGGTCGGAGACAGCCCCAGCGAGATCGCCGAGCATATCGTCGGCCTCATGTTGGACGGTGCCCGCGCGCAGAGGATCGGGAACTCAGCGCGTAGCTTCGTGTCTGCGAATTACGGTTGGGACCGTAGCGCGACCGCATATCTAGCAGCGTTCGAAAAGCTAGCGACCGCAGGGACGCAAAGCGCACAGCGAGGTAGCGGCCGACGATGACAATCCGGCTCACGAGCAGTGGAATCCAGCGCCTAGGCCAGTTCCAGTGCCTTACGATGAGCATGGTTCATTCGCCTCGCGGAATTGAGTCTGAGTCGTGACGACAAGCAAGTTGCTGTGTATTGCGGTGGTGGTCGCATTCGTCCTTGCCGCGGCACGAGTTGCCGGGTGGGCTGCAGCGTTTGTCGGCGCGTATCTCCTCACGCTGAGCGGAATTACGACCACCGTCTACCGAGGCGCCACCACCGTGGTGCACTATGGAATTGCGTCCGGTTCACCGAGTATCACGTTGGCTGACATAGTCTTAGTCGGCGCTCTCATAGCGATATGGATCCAAGGTGGGCGAATACAAGTACGATGGCTCCTCGTACTATTTGGACTCCCCGCGATAGCAATGCTGTTGACCGAATGGGGAAATACGCCGGAACAATGGTCCGGATTCCAGCTATACATGACGGCCCTTGTCTCATTTGGCGTCGGTCGCTGGGTCAGCGAGAATCTCGATGAAAACAGCGAATTCGTCCTCGCCGCAGCATCCCTGGCTGCCTGCACCATGCAACTCATCGTCACGGCAGCGCAGTCGCGCGGAGTGATGCTGATCGCGGCGCAAGGACCGAACGTAAAGTACTGGATCGATAGCGACCGGATGGTGGGACTCTACAGCCACCCGTCTGTACTTGGAAAGACTGTGTTTCTCCTGTTGTGCCTACTTCTTCCGCTGTCAGCGAGCCCCAATTCCGCCATACGCAGAATGGCCTATGCCTCGATGATTTTGGGTTCGATCGCAACTCTGTTGACGCTCTCTCGCGCAAATACGATCGCGATCGTCATCGCGATCGCGTTGTGGGCACTGCTGGGCAACCGCGCGAAAGCTGCAGCACACAAATTCGGCGTTGTGGCCGCGGCAGCCGTAACCATCATCCTGACGACGAATCTATTCGATAAATTCGAACTGCGACAGCTTCGAGACCCCGAGGGCGGCGCGCGCAAATACCTGCTCACCAGCGGGCTTGAGCAGATCGAACGCGCACCCTTTGTAGGCACCGGACCAAACTATTACAGCGAGTTCGTAGGTCGTTACGACCATCTGGTTGCTACCGGATTTCCGTTGCATAATTCATTTCTATTCATTGTCGCCGAATTGGGAATCCCCTTAGCGATCGCACTGCTAATCCCTGTAGTCATGGCATTCACGCAAGCAGTGAAACCGCATGCCGACTCGAGATTTCTGACCGTTCGCAGTGCCGCTTATTGGTCGACGCTACCCGGCGTATTCATTATCGGCGCGACCGGATGGGGCATGGCCGCCAAGGAGACACTACCGCTCTGGTTCTTCGTCACAGGATTTCTCGCCGCGCGGGCGGCGGCGACAAAGTCCAAGGACAGCATGGGTGAGCAACGTGACATCACTGTCAGAACTTCGCCCACTCGCGTAACCAATCCGACCTAGCGGTCAAGAGGCCACCCGCAGGAGGCGGACATTGTTGTCGGCACAACGCGCGGGCGCTGTTACGGTCGTCGGCCAACTCGCAAAGACCGTTCTGCAGTTTGCCGGGCTACTGATCTTCTCCCGCATCCTCAACCCTCGGGATATCGGCCTGGTCGCGATGCTCGCCGTAGTACTGATGCTCGGCGAGCTCATCCGAGATTTCGGAGTGTCACAGGCAGCCATACAAGCCGCAAGCCTCACCAATCGTCAGGCCAGCAACTTGTTTTGGACCAATGCGGCGGTCGGCGCGGTGCTGACCGTAGGCCTCAGTTTGGCAGCGCCGCTCGTCGCCGACATGTACCACGAACCGGCACTGACTGCAATCACACCGTGGTCCGCCCTGTTATTTGTTATCAATGCCCTACAGATGCAGTTCCAGGTCGATCTGGCCCGAAATCACCGATTCACTGCGTTAACCGCAACAGACGCAGTCAGCCAGTTGATCGGACTCGTAATCGGATTGGTAGCCGCTCTACTAGGATTTGGGTACTGGTCGCTGATCATTCAGATGCTCAGCACAGCGGTAACGCTGGTAGTGCTTCGCGGTTCTGTTTCCAGGTGGAGACCGGGTCCGCCCACGCTGGAGCCCGGCATGGGCGCTTTGTATCGTTTCAGTGTCCACCTGGGATTTACGCAGCTACTCAACTACGGCGCCTTGAACGCCGACTCATACACGATTGGAATTCGCTGGGGAGCTGCGCCGCTGGGTGTGTACAACCGAGCATTTCAAATGCTTACCGTGCCTGCAAACCAACTGTTGGCTCCACTTACCAACGTTGTGTTGCCGATTCTCGCAAAAAAGTACCACGAAGGCATTGATTTTTACGGGACGCTATGGAAGGCCCAGATCGTGCTTTCGTCAAGCCTGACATTCGGATTCACGTTGTCCGCCTCACTTGCCGAACCGCTGGTGCGGACCATGCTGGGCGCTGCGTGGATCGAGTCCGCCCGATTGCTCACAATCCTGTCGATCGGCGGGGCTATCCAGATATTCACCTTCGTTGCCTACTGGGCGTTTCTTGCATCTGGAAACGCCCGAACGCTCTTTCTCCAGAGCCTGGTCATCAAACCAGCACAGGTCGCATGCGTCATCGTGGGTTCCTTCGGCGGCCTCGAAGGAGTCGCATGGGGTCTCGTGATTGGACTCATGCTCACCTGGCTCATTTCCCTGCGGTCGCTGCGTGACTGTGACGATATGCCCAGTCTGAAGTTCTTGCGTTCAGGCAGTCATGTTCTATTCTGCGGAGTGATCGCCGGCATATTGATTTTGAAGTTAG